>CAZTKW010000470.1:0-3555 GCA_964614315.1 uncultured Pirellulales bacterium | reverse complement strand
AATATATTTGTACTTTATCCCGGGCATCCTATCTATGCAGACGCTCTATTTGATATTGCACAGATATATCAATATAATCTGAACAAGCCGGAGAAGGCTGCCGGTACATACAATCAACTGTTAATGATATACCCTGAAAGCAAATATACCTTAAAGGCATATCTTGAGCTCTGTAAAATATATAGTAAAGATGAAAAATGGAATAAAGCTCTCTCATTCTTCGAACAAATAGTGGAACAATTTCCTCAATCAGAATTTTGTGCTGATATATATTTTCGCATGGCTGATATTATCCAATTTAAAATTGATAATAAAAAGAAAGCTTTAGCTGTTTATAGAGAATTAATAGAAAAATATCCTGAAAGCTCATGGGTAAAGCATGCGCAGATGAGAATAAAAAAGCTGGAAGAAGAGCCGGCAAAAAAGGAAGATAATTAAAATTTTTCAAACTATTTAATATATGTGCTTACATATAAAATGGTATATATAAGTTATAGTTTATAAAGAGGTAATATGATGAAAAAATGTATAATATTTATATCAATCCTCTCTTTACTGGTAATTTCCTGTAAAGAGCCGCCTTTCACGGGAGATGAATTTCAGTGGTCATTGGATGGTAAGAAATTAGCTGTAATCAATAGAACTACCGGAGAGTTGTTAATTGTAAAGCATGAGGACAACAAAATTAAGGAAGTTACACTAATTGATAAATATGAAGACATTGATAAAGATAACGGTAGAATTTGTAAACCGGAGTGGTCATATAATAGTGAGTATCTCTGTTATTCCAGGTACTATGATGATCATTTAGAGCTATTTGTTTATTCTTTAGCAGATGATAGCAAAAAATTACTTACCTGGAATGTAAAGAAAGATAAAGATATCAGGATTGACAAATTATACAAATTGAACCTGTTTCCTTGCTGGGCGCCTAACGAGAATAAAATTATCTATTCAAATATTATATCTAATGAGAGATATGTAACATTCTCAATCAATGCAGATGGAAAGGATAAAAAAAGGGTAATAGATAAAAGCATAAGCTCCTGCCCCCAATTTTCGCCTGATGGCAAATGGATTATTTATTCAATCCATGATACGGAGAGTAAGAGAAATAACGGTTTATGGAAAATAAGAAGTAATGGAGGTGTTAGTAAGAAATTAATTAAGATTGATGAGATGATTACTAACGTTCGCTGGTCATCTGATGGTCAGAGGATAGCGTATGTTCATAATAATGATGTTGTTGAGATAATTAATGCAGATGGTTTGAATAAGAATAAAATTTATCATAATTCAGGTTCTGAAATAGCGAATTTAGATTGGTCCCCGGATGATAAATATTTAACCATCATTGAAAAACACGGGACAATTAGCCTATTTAATTCCGAAACTAACACGATTTTTAAATTACCTTATGATAATATTATAAGTAATTATTGGGGTTGGGGTGAATCTGATGAGTTATTCTTTACCATTGATTATCCGGATCCAATATACACGGAAAATGAATTGGAAAAGGAAATAAGAGAATTTAACCAGACAACCTTTGATACAGATAAGATGAACTGTTTGATCAAATTTAAAAATTTTCAGGCTATTCATCTTCAAGATAATATAGCTGCTTTTCAATATTCTCCTGTAAATAAGTGTTTTATTTTTACCAGGGTATATCAAAATGATATATTTTCAGGTATTTTATTTTATCCACCTGAAATAATATTCGCTAACGGCAGTAGTGAATATATTATAAGAAAAAAAGATGAGTATAGTGAGATCTCAACTGTATTCTATATTAATCAAGAATATAACAAAGCATTCAATAGTTTGGATGAATATTGGGAGAATAATCTTACTTCGAAGGATTTTAAATCTTACTTTCAATCCAATGTTCTTATAAAGAAAATGTCCGATGAATCTGATGAATCCGATCCTAATTCAATTCATACCCGGAAATTAATTACTGAGTTATTAAAAACAATTTTAACCTTACGGGAAGTGAACAGGGCTGACAAAGCTTCATGGCTTTTGGATCAATTAAAAGGGATTTATGGATATGGTATAAATAAGCCTGATAAGAACACTTTTCAAGATTATTTTTTACCTTTTTTAAATGTATACGGAAGATTTAAAAAATTTAAGGATGTTTTTCGGGATATTGATTATTTAGTAATTGAGTCTAAAGAAAATTTAAATATTACGGCTTACAAATCTCTTATAAAATCAGTCCTGAAATATCAAACCGGTCAAAATGAAGAAGGAATGACTTATCTTCTTGCATCATGTAACAGTATAATCGATCAACCGAAAGATCCGGATGAAATATTTTCATATTTATTAATCAGTCATATCCATTACTATGTAGATCCGGAGGATGCTAATATAATGAATCAGATCAGGCAATTAGCACAAATACGGAATATTGATGATGAAGATAGAGCAGAGGTTTATAAACTTTTGGCTGATTTATATCAAAGGGCAGGGAAAACAGGCGATGCATACAGTGCATTTCAACATGCAGTAGCTTTAAAATTTGATAAGTATGAGACATGGCAAAAATTATTTGATTTAAAGGAGGTCAGTATGCAGAAGAATAGATAACTTGTATTATAGATTTTATTGCATTCTATATCATTTATTAAAAATTACTATATTATTAAATGATGTTATTATAAAGTATTGTATTTTGTATACTATTCATCACATTATCAAACTCTCAAACCAATGAAATTTTAATACCGGTTTCATTGGGCAACCGATTATCTGTTGAAGGATTAAAACTAACTTCCATTGGTGCATTTGGACTTCTTCGCAAAGCCAGGCCTGGTATTCCGGCACATTTACATACTGGAATAGATATCATGCGGCCTTTTGATAATTATAAAGATGAACCTGTATTTCCGATCATGAATGGCCGGGTCATCAGTATGAGGGATGACGGCCCCTTTGCCCAAATTATTATTGAACATGAATCGGATGAGGATATTACTATATGGACAGTATATGAACATGTATCCGGTATAATCGTTTTTCCGGGAGATATTGTTGCACCAAACGATACCGTTGCAAGATTTATGAGTATAGAAGAACTAAATGAATATGGATGGCAGTTTAATCATTTGCATTTTGAAATATTAAAAAAATCACCACATCCTATTAAAACTAATTCCAATAAACCATATTATTTTTTCAGGACCTTTAATCTTGAATGTTATACTCAGGAGAAGTTATACGAATATTATTATAATCCGCTTATTTTTTTTAAGCAATATCTTAAATGAACGTCTTCATGAAAGCCCGTCAGTTTTAAGGCGGGCTCTTCGTGAATTTCGTGTGTTTCGTGGGCTATTTTTTCTTCTTGTGCTCTGGTGATCTTATGCTCCGGTGTACATTCCTCTTTTAATCAAAGGACAGTAGAACTTGAGTCGATTTGGCTTTGCGTCTCCTGGCGTTCCTTTTCTTTTACCATTTCAATGACAATTTTGCGTAATTTGGGGATCAATACTGAGTTTTCAAATGCTTCGTTTTCTACTATATCGAGTATTTTATCTTTGC
>CAZTKW010000469.1:2451-3572 GCA_964614315.1 uncultured Pirellulales bacterium | reverse complement strand
CATGACCACCCAGCATATCCAACATTTGCGTATCTTTTATATGTTTCATAATATATCTCACCTTCCTTTTAACGTTTATCTGAAACGTTACCTTCGAATTATTTACCTGAATTTTTGTATTTTACCAATTCCTTGCGTAATTTTTGGTAAGACCGCACCAGTAATGACTCCACGGCTGATTGGCTCCAACCCGTGGTACTGGCTACCTCAGCATAGCTAAGACCATGAAATCTATGCAGAACAACAGCTACCCGCTCTCGTTTATTTAATTTTTCCATTGCCTCCCAGACTACGTTTTTTCTCTCTTCAGTTTCCAGGATAGCGACCGGATTATCCTCTGATTTGGACTCCAAATGCCCCGAATATTCGGAAAGCTCAATAGGGGTACCTTTAGTCTTGCGCTTCTCATCAAGGCATAGATTGACAACTATTCGATAAAGCCAGGTTGTAAATTTGGCCTTGGGATGATAGCGTTTTGCCGAATGATAGACCCGTAAAAAGGCTTCTTGGCTGATATCTTTCGCTAAATCCCATCGACCGAGAGTCCGCAATGCCAAGGCAAAAGCCTTTTCCTGATGACGTGTCACCAATTCTCCAAACTCGGCCATACCTCCTTGTGCAATTGCCGCCATCAACTGTTCATCTGTAAGCAATTTTATATCCATAAGTTATTCTTACAAAAGGTTATCGATACTAAGAGACTAATCATTTTGTGAGACTAGGTCAAGCCGTACGGCTCAAGAATTTTGGGAAAATAGACAGAAAAAACCGCAGGAAATTTTCATCTGTTACGTTTAAAAAGTGGAATACAAAGAAAAGTCCTGTCGACAGGTAGACTGAGCAAATGTGGAATTAAGTACTAAAATTGAAAGTAAAGCCATCTACTGTGGATGGCAATAAAAATATGGTTTTATGGTGTCAATAAATGATAAGAAAGGAAACCATCATGAAAACAACACTCAAATTAACATTAGTTTTTGTGGCTTTAAGCGTCTTGAGTCCTACGTGGGCCTGGGGGAAAGAACTGGAGCCGAGCTTAGACCGAGGCAAGGGACAGGGCTACGGTAGAGGTATTGGTCGCCAGGAATGCCAAGGTTGCAGCAAAGGCCAGGACTTTGGCA
>CAZTKW010000469.1:0-2351 GCA_964614315.1 uncultured Pirellulales bacterium | reverse complement strand
TCAAGGTCGGGGTAATGGACAAGGCTTTGGCAGAGGCCAGGGGCGTGGTCAAGGTTTAGGTCGCGGGAACAGAAAAGACTGCGGCGGCTCTGTTTGTGAATCAGGTCAGGGACGTGGTCAAGGTCGAAACCGGGGTAATGGACAAGGCTACGGCAGAGGTATTGGTCGCCAGGAATGCCAAGGTTGCAGCAAAGGCCAGGACTTTGGCAGAGGTCAAGGTCGGGGTAATGGACAAGGCTTTGGCAGAGGCCAGGGGCGTGGTCAAGGTCGAAACCGGGGTAATGGACAAGGCTTTGGCAGAGGCCAGGGACGTAATCAAGGTTTAGGTCGCGGCAACATCCAGATTCACCAGAAATAAGAATTGCTTGCCTATAAGACAACTTAAGGCCCTGGGCTATAACGGCCCGGGGTCTTTCTTTCTCCAGCCGTAAGTTAAAACCCGTCACCCCAAACCACTCACCAATCAACAAATCTACTCTTTTTCCTTGCTCCAAAGCTATTTTCAAAACTAGTCCCGCGAAGTTTACCCCTTATGGAGGCGGCTCCTTGTCGGCCTCAATCTCGAATAATTTGAAACAAATTCAATCAAGACTACTTTTAAGCCAGTCATCAGCAAAAAAGGCATAGTCCTTAAAATTTACGATGCAGTCCCTGTTATAATCCGTCGGTAGGCCAAAGCCAAGTGCCCAAACATGCTCACATTCGCTTGGAAAGATGTAACTGACCTCAACATAATCCACATCATAGTAACTAATGACATCATCCTCAGCATTGCCGACAGGCTCTAAATTTTCATCCCAGGCTATGGGCCAGTTAGGATCAGCCGCCCAAAAGTTAAAATACAGAGCCATACTCTCATCTGGCAGGACATTGGATGTTTTATTGACTAAAATCTCCCCTTGTCCGTCGTTGGGGTCCCAATACCATTCCACTCTGTCACCAAGCCAGCGTATAATGAAGATATTAAATTGTGTCAGATCCAGTTGAGGTCTGTAATCCAGAACAATCTTAGGGACATTTGGATTAGTCCACCAGAGTCTGAGATGATTCGTCCAGTCTCCGTCAAAATCGTTGTAAACTGCTGTATAGACCCTGTCTCCTTTGAAGGATGGATAAGGGTTATTAATCTGATTCGTTAGAAATTCAAAATCAATTTCATCACTGACGAGATACGGGTCTGATTCAGATTTGGGCTTGTCCATATATAGGTAAAAACCGGCAACAAGGCCGTTACCAATCGGAGCCCGTAGCCGTAGTCTGGCTTTGAATTCCAGTGCATTATTTGGTTCGAAAACCTGTTGGGTGAAAATTTCTTGACTGAGACACAAATTTACATCATAAGGATTATACGTATAATGGCTAAGCGTAAGCATTCCGCCGCTTACCTGTGGGCAATCTCTTAACTGCGTAATTCCCGAAACCCTGCTGTCATTCTCATCACGCCACTTCCATTTTATTGGATCCACTGAATCTCCGTCAAAATCATCTCTCAGCAATTCGACGGCATAATATCCGAAAGCCGTATTTACAAAACTGATAATTATCAACAGGCCTATACCTGCTAGAAGGGACAATTTATTCATAGCCCAACTCCTTTAGAAAAATTATTGACTCAAAATTGTTAATTCGCACATTTTCGCTGGATTGTAGTTAAACACATAATTCGTCTCTCCGATGTTGTCCCAAAGAAACTCAAGATTAATTATACCTATATGCGATGTTAAAGCAACCTTTTTTTAAATATTTATTCCTCTGTGCTTTCTTCCTATGTGCCTTGAATTAACCTATATACAATTTAATCAATCAAATAATTAATCGATTCCCGCTGTTGCCGCCTCCGGTTCGGTCTATTCTTATTTTCTCCGGTGCTGCGCACCTGTGCCCAAGGTACCTGCGAAACACTGTATGCCCCTCATTGCGGCCTCCGGCAACAACAACTAACGTTTGTCAGCTATCCACGCCACGCTGTTGCCGCCTCCGTTCGGTCTTTTTTTTATTACTCCGGAGCTTCGCTCCTGCATAAAACTTGATGTTCCGAATGGTGGCCTCCGGCACCAACAGCTACAACTCGCCCACCACCGCCAAAACGCGCACAAAAAAGGGCTGGAATTGCGGAGGGAAAAGAAGTGATGTTATCCAGCCCTAAAATTTAGCTTCTCTTTTATACCCAAAAACAAAACCCCGTCAATCCAAATCTATCCAATATATAATGTCATCCCCGGGAGGTTACTTCCTTGGCAAGCAGCAGGGGACCACTCAATTAACATCCAACAATTTAGTCAGCTTTTTATCAGTGTTTATCAGTGTTTATCAGTGTTTATCAGTGTTTATCAGTGTTTATCAGTGTTTAT
>CAZTKW010000468.1:0-3580 GCA_964614315.1 uncultured Pirellulales bacterium | reverse complement strand
GATAGAATTCGAGAAGCATTGAAATTGGAGTGGAGAGATGGTAACAAAGTGATTAACAAAGAAATTGGGGTATCTATGAATTCTGAGCTTAGCATCGAAGAATTTACCAATCTCTATGTTGATATAATTCGGTCACAATTGCCTGAGGCGCAGGTAAATCTCATATCAACAATGGAAATATCTGTGACTCTAGGAGAAAACAAGTCTGAATATATATGTTACCTTGATAATGTTTGGTCACTATGCAAAGATGCTCCGGAAAAGCGTGGCGCTATATGTAAAGAGTATATTGGAAAATTAGTGGAAATGGTCAAGACTGGTTCGACAAATGATAAGTCTCTTGATCCAAATTGCATAATTCCAGTATTGAAAGATGAACGTTTCGTCAATTCCCTGCCTCTTCAGGCCGATGGAACTAAGCCGATCTCTGCTGAGCGAATTGCCGGCGATATTTGGGTGACATACGTGCAGGAACTTGAGGGGACCATAAGTTTTATGTCTGAGTCTGACGTAAAAGATTTGGAATTATCTATGTCTGAACTTCGACAACGTTCCATTTCAAATTTAATGAAACGGTTAGATGAAATCCGAAAGTATGGCCAAGAACCTTTGTATATGATAATAGCTGGCGGACATTATGAAGCCAGCCTTTTACTAATCGACAAGTTGTGGGCTGAGCAGGAAAAATTAGTTCCAGGCGATATTGTTGTGGCAATTCCTACACGTAATACATTGTTTTTTACTGGCAGCGAATCCACCGATGGACTCACGAAAATTCGTCAATTGGTTGAGGAAATTTCAAAAAATGGAGCATATTTAATATCAAAGACATTACTTGTAAGAAGGAACGGCAACTGGGAAGTATTTGAGAACCAGTAGTTGTTGCATACAAAATTTGTCAAGCCATATGTGATTGAGAAATTGACTTTATTAATACAGCCAAAGGTGAAAGAAACGTCATTTATAAAATTAAGTAAATAATAGAGGCGTTGGCTTATGTCTCGATTTAATCAAAAGTATTATAAAAGGTTACTTGAATCTCCGGAGCCTGAGAGGTGCCGTAATTTTCAGGATTTATATAAAGAAAAAACACTGATGAAAACGTTTGGTGTTTGTTTTTGAGGGTCATTCATAAAGATAAATGCGATTTACAGAATCCAGCGGGGGTATTGGGGGTTTGAATTTGCTTGCATTGGGCGTATAAATTCACTAAAATGGCTTATTTAAGACGAGATAAGCTTAGGTGAATTAAGAAAATGTCGGTGAACCGCTTAAATAAGGCTTTTAGGCTTTTGCCTTTGGCTGTTTTTTTTCTGCTTGCCCTTCCCAACCAGGCGCATGCTTATATCGGTCCAGGGGCTGGAATTGCGGTTGGAGGGGCTTTTTTAGTTATGTTCACGGCCGTTTTTTCTGCGGTATTGGCACTATTTACCTGGCCAATACGCTTTATTATTCGCACAATTCTCGGCCGTCATGCCTTTGCCCGCAGCCGTGTCAAAAAATTCGTGATACTGGGGCTGGATGGTATGGACCATGCCCTGACGGAAAAATACCTTGCCGAGGGCAAATTAGCCAACTTAGCCAAACTTCGAGAGCAGGGATGCTTTAAGCCTTTAGCGACCACCGTTCCCTCGATTTCACCGGTGGCGTGGTCATCATTTCAAACCGGCGTCAATCCCGGCAAGCACAATATCTTCGATTTTCTGACGCGCGATAAGCACAATTACCAGCCGCGGCTCAGTTCGGTAGTAATCAGAGAGGCGAGTCGGAAAATCAGCTTTGGGAAATACCAGTTTCCTATCGGCAAGGGTGAAGTTCGGCTGCTTCGTAAGAGCAAGCCTTTCTGGAAGACTTTAGGCGAGCACGGGATATTCAGCAATGTTATCCGCGTACCGATTACGTTTCCGCCGGAGAAGTTTCGGGGGGTACAGTTGTCGGGTATGTGCGTTCCGGACCTTAGAGGGACGCAGGGGATGTTCTCATTTTATACTACCCAACGCAACGGCAACGGGGAACGCACGGGCGGCGAGAATTACTTTGTTACCCGAAAAGGGGACACTATAGAATCCGAGATTCTCGGTTCGACGAACCCGTTTCGGCGGGAGGCAACTACGTTAAAGTGTCCTTTTGTGGTAACTATTACCGGTAAGAGTTCTGCGAATATTCGAATTAACGGCTCTGATTACAGCCTGAAAAAAGACGTATACACCGACTGGATAAAAATCGACTTCAAAGCTGCGGCTGGAATACACGTGCATGGAATATGCAAGTTTCTTTTATTAGGCACCGAACCTGAATTCGAATTATATATTACTCCTGTGAACATCGACCCTGAAAAACCGGCTATGGCGATTTCACATCCGGCTGTTTACTCGACTTATCTTGCCAAGCGACAGGGGCCGTTTGCCACTTTAGGCCTGGCAGAGGACAGCTGGGCGCTTAACGAAAAAGTCCTTTATGACGAAAGTTTTATACAGCAGTGCATAGAAACCGACAACGAGCGGGAGAAGATGTTTTTTGATTCTTTAGACAAGGTAAAACGCGGTTTGTGTGTTTGCGTTTTTGACGGCACCGACCGCATCCAGCATACATTCTGGCGTGATATCGACCATCAACATCCAGCCAGAAACGAAGGGAGAGACGAGAACGCCATTGAAGAGCTTTATAAGCGAATGGACGTTCTTGTGGGTAAAACGGTTGCCAAGTGCAAAGATAAAAATACAGTGCTTATGATTATATCCGACCACGGTTTCAATACATTTCGTCACGGGGTGGATTTGAACCGGTGGCTGGAAGAGAACGGGTATCTTAAACTGAAGCAGGACGGACGCGAGCAAAAACATCTGGCGGGGGTGGACTGGTCTAAAACGCGGGCTTTTGCCATCGGCTTAGCAGGCATTTTTCTCAACCTCAAAGGCCGGGAATCGCAGGGGATTGTCAACGGCGGCGGGGAAGCATCTCAACTACGTGATGAGATAGCTGAAAAACTCGCGGGCCTGAGCGACCCGGAGAGAGAACAAAAAGTAATCAAACAGGTATATAATGCTATGAAAATCTATCAGGGGCCATATAAGAATGAAGCCCCGGACTTGATTGTAGGTTATAACAAGGGCTATCGTGCATCGTGGGAAACAGCGATTGGGCAGGTAACGGACAAGATATTTCATGACAATACCAAGGCGTGGAGCGGCGACCACTGCATTGACCCATCTCTTGTGCCGGGGGTCCTTTTCTGCAATCGGCGCATTAACGCAGAGCAGCCCCGACTGATGGATATTGGACCAACGGTATTAGATATGTTCGGCGTTGCGGCTGGGAAATATATGGACGGCAAAGCACTGGCAGTAGCTGACGCCGACAGCGGCACAAAAGACAACAAGCAAGCTGAAAAAAAATAACAGGATTTATATAATGACGTGCAACAGCTCAAAACTGAATCGAAGGGAATTTTTAAGGCAGTCCACTGCAGCGGCGGCGGCTTTGACGGCTGGTTTGAGTGTGAAGCCGGTTTTGGCCGGCAAAAGTAAGCGAGGCAGTACAGGAAAGAAAGTGATTGTAATCGGCATCGACGGAATGGACC
>CAZTKW010000467.1:0-3585 GCA_964614315.1 uncultured Pirellulales bacterium | reverse complement strand
GAAACTCGAAGATATACCAAAAGGCGTTCTGCATCCGAGAAGGATTATGAAAGGCGTCGTCGCCGGCGTTCGCGACTACGGCAACCGAATGGGAATACCAACCGTCAACGGAGCGATTTATTTCGACGACAGATACCTGGCTAATCCGCTGGTCTATTGCGGCAATATCGGCCTGATGGACAGAAACAAATGCTTCGAGGAACCACAGGTCGGAAACCTGATTATCGTGGTGGGCGGAAGAACAGGGCGGGACGGAATACACGGAGCAACCTTTTCTTCCGCAGAAATGACGCACGAATACGAGACAATCTTCTCGCACGCCGTACAAATAGGCAATCCGATAACGGAAAAAAAGATGCTCGACGTACTGCTTGAGACAAACCAGGCAGGCCTTTACGAGGCAATCGCCGACTGCGGGGCTGGAGGCCTTAGCGGCGCGGTAGGCGAACTGGGCAAAGAACTTGGAGTGGAAGTCGACCTGGAAAAAGTGCCGTTAAAATACGCAGGGCTCAACTATACGGAAATCTGGATTAGTGAAGCACAGGAAAGAATGGTTGTAGCCGTTAAGCCGGAAAACCTGAAAGCTATAATGAAAATCTTTGATGGCGAAAATGTCGAGGCGACGGTAATAGGCAGGTTCACAGGTGATAAGAAACTGAGATTGAGATATAACGGCCAACAGGTAGCTGAGTTGGATATGGAGTTTCTCCACGATGGGGTCCCCAAATACTCCCGTAAAGCAATATGGGAAACTCCGAAGCTGGTCGAAACGAATATGCCGGAAAAAGATAATTATAATAATGAGCTTTCGAAAATCCTGTCTTCTTACAACGTCGCCAGCAAGGAGTGGGTCATTCGCCAGTACGACCACGAGGTACAGGGCGGCTCGGTTGTTAAGCCTTTAACAGGCATAAACAACGACGGGCCGGGCGATGCGGCTGTGATAAGACCGAAATATAATTCAGACAGAGGCGTTGCGATTAGCTGCGGGATGAATCCCATATACGGGGACATCGACCCGTACTGGATGGCACTGGCGGGGATTGATGAGGCAATCAGAAACCTTGTGTGTGTGGGCGGGCGGTTCGACAGGATTAGCCTGCTGGATAACTTCTGTTGGGGCGACTCAAGCCGGCCCGAAACTTTAGGGACACTGGTTCGGGCGGCCCAGGCATGTTATGATGGGGCAATGAAATATCAGACGCCGTTTATATCAGGTAAAGATTCGCTGCATAATGAATTCACCTGCGACGACGGAACTCAAATCGCTATCCCATCGACTCTTTTGATAAGTGCGATGTCTATAGTTGATGATGTCAACAAATGTGTGACGATGGACGTAAAAAAAGCCGGCAACCTGTTATTCATAGCAGGTGAGACCAAAAATGAACTTGGCGGCTCACACTATTACAAAATAAACGGCCAACTCGGCGCAAACGTCCCGAAGGTGGACCTTGAAACGGGGCCAAAAATTGCATCCAAAATCTGCGAGGCGATAGCCGATGGTCTTATTGTTAGTTGCCACGACTGCTCCGAAGGCGGGCTGGCCGTGGCGCTGGCAGAGATGGGATTTGCAGGGGGACTGGGGATAGAAGCGGACCTGAGAGGATTGCCGAAGAGTGACGATTGCTCAAGGATTGATGCGCAATTGTTCAGCGAGTCGAACAGCCGCTACATTGTTGAGGTTAAACCGGAAAATTATGACGCCTTCGCAAAACTCATGCTCAATCTGCCGTTCGGGCAAATCGGCAAAGTAACGAATGAAAATACTCTCCTGATAAAAGGACAGGACGGCAAAGCTGTTATTAAGGCTGATTTGAGTTCCTTGAAAGAGGCGTGGCAGAAAACGTTTGATTGGTAGTAATAATATTTTTGATTTTTGAATTGAGAAAAGAATGTCAGAAGTAAAGGCAATAGTATTGCGGGCGGCTGGGATAAACTGCGATATGGAGACCGAAAACGCTCTCGAACTGGCAGGAGCAAGGACCCAGCGAGTGCATATAAACCGGTTAATCGAGAACAGGAAACTGCTCAAGAAATTCCAGATAGTTGTTTTTCCCGGCGGTTTCAGTTACGGCGACGACGTGGCGGCGGGAAAAATTCTGGCTAATCAAATAGTACATCATCTTTCTGAACCGCTGAGGAAATTTATAAAAGCCGGCAAACTTGTGCTCGGAATATGTAACGGCTTTCAGGTACTGGTCAAAGCAGGGATTCTGCCGGGCCTTGACTCCAACAACGGGCAGGAAGATGTTACTATCACTTATAACGACAGCGGTAAATTCGAGGATAGGTGGGTGTACCTGGCGCCGCAAACTGAAAAATGCGTTTTCATCGAGGCCGGCCGGCAAATCTACCTGCCGATAGCACACGCAGAGGGAAAGGTTCTAACCAAAGACAGGGAAACTCTGGAAAAATTGAAGACCGCTGGACATATCGCTTTCAAATATGTGGATGAAAACGGTGAAGAAGGCAACTTCCCCGTTAACCCCAACGGCTCAATGGATTCAATAGCAGGGCTGACCGACGGTACAGGGAGGGTTCTGGGGCTTATGCCGCACCCGGAGAGGTTCGTAAGGAAAACCCAGCACCCGCGCTGGACGCGAATGGAAAATGACGGAGCAGCCGACGGAATGACAATCTTCAACAACGCCGTCAAATACATCAGGGAAAATTTTTGAAAAAGAAAAAATTATGAAAATAACAAGCGCAAAAATATACTTAATAGATATCGACGCACGACGTCCCGTGTTGCTCCAGTTATTTACCGATGAAGGCATCACCGGCGTCGGCGACGCTGCTGTTGCTTATGGTTTAGGTAATACGGCGACAGCTGCGATGATTAAAGAGCTGGTAGAGAAATTCCTGCTTGACAATGACCCTTTCTGTATTGAAGCGATATGGCACCAGATGTACGACCACACATTCTGGGCCAAGGGCGGCGGCTCTATCATTTTCCCGGCGATGAGTGCCGTCGAAACAACGTTGTGGGATATAAAAGGAAAGGCGCTCAAAGTACCCGTCTATGAAATGCTCGGCGGGAAAATCAGGGACAAAGCACGTGTCTATGCAAACGGATGGTCCTTTCGCTGTCTCACACTTTCCGACTATGCTCGCCAGGCCCAAAAGGTTCTCGAAGATGGATATACTGCCCTGAAGCTCTACCCCCTGGCGCGTCCGGATGGCAGTGGTCACGGCAAACTAAAACACGTTTCTCTCCGCTCGATAGACCATGATGCCGAAAAATGGGTCATTGACAGCGTCAAGACCGTGCGGGATGCTGTCGGACCTGATGTTGATTTAATGGTTGACCTCAGCTCCTCACTTACAACCGACGTCGCCATAAGGCTCGGCCGCAAGCTCGAAAAGTACGACCTCTATTTCTATGAAGAACCGGTTGACCCTTTCGATGTTGAAGCCCTAAAAAAAGTTTCCGACCATGTAAATATTCCAATTGCCGTCGGCGAGAGACTATATACCCGTTACGGATTCCGCCGCATATTTGAGACTCACGCAGCAGACATATTGCAGCCGGACCTCGGATGTACCGGCGGCCTGCTCGAAACAAAATATATTGCAGCTATG
>CAZTKW010000466.1:0-3587 GCA_964614315.1 uncultured Pirellulales bacterium | reverse complement strand
GGTTGATTCTGGATTTGCGATTCAATTCGGGGGGATTTTTGCCCACTGCGATAGAGATAACCGATAAATTCGTCAAGGATGGATTGATATTAAGCACACGTCCTCGCCGCGTTGAAGACTGGACTTCCACCCATGCACGAAAGAAGCGGACGCATCCTGATTATCCGATGGTTGTGCTGATAAATTCCGATTCTGCCAGTGCATCAGAAATTGTAGCCGGCGCCCTTGGCGACCCGCAACATAACCGTGCAATTCTGGTTGGGGGCAGGACTCACGGCAAGGGGAGCGTTCAGGCAATAACCGAACAGCAGGGAGGAGCGCAGTTGAAATATACGATGGCATATTATCATTTGCCATCGGGGCAAAGGGTTGAGAGCCGGGAAATGATGAAAAAGCGTGGCAGAAATGATTGGGGTGTCGGGCCTGATGTCGAAGTCAAGTTAAGAAGCGATGAAATTCGGAAAATGTCTGAAATGCAGTGGGACAATCTTGTGCTGGCGAGGGCCGACCATGATAACGGCGCTGCACCTTTGAAGAAATACACAATTGAAGAGACAATAGAGTCTGACCCCCAGTTGGCTGTCGGGCTTTTGGTTATTAAAAGCAAACTTATCGAATCAGAGGTTTTGGGCGCGAATTTGAATTAATCGTGGAGCTTTTAGAGGAGAGTTAGTTGGTAAATTCGGAAGAAAAGAGCAAGTTTGAAGAGCAAAGAAGCCAGAAGTTATCGGCCATCAGGCAATTAGGTATCGATCCTTATGGCGGCAGATATGAAGGGGCGGAGTCAGCCGGAGATATCAAAGGCAGGTTTAAGGAGGACGACGATAGTCAGCAGGCCAGATGCGCAGGGAGAATTGTACTACTGAGAGACATCGGGAAACTGATTTTTATGACGGTTCGTGACTGGAGCGGCACTATTCAGGTTGGTTTGAGTAAAAAGCTGCTAAAAGAGCAATGGTCACTTGCCAAACTACTTGAACTTGGCGACATAATCGGGGCGGCCGGGAAGTTGGGCAAGACGAAAACCGGGGAGATTACTATCTGGGTTGATGAACTTAGTGTTCTGAGCAAATCGGTTTTGCAGCCACCGGAGAAATTTCACGGTCTTTCCGATGTCGATTTGCGGTACCGGCAAAGATACGTGGATTTGTGGGCCAATCCAGAAGTGATGGAACTTTTCAAGAAACGAAGCGTTATCATATCCACAATTCGTCAATTTCTTGGCGAGTGCGGCTTTCTGGAAGTTGAGACTCCGATGATGCAGACGATAGCTGGCGGGGCGGCGGCAAAGCCGTTTGTCACGCATCACAACAGTCTTGATATGGATTTGTTTTTGCGGATTGCACCGGAACTGTTTTTGAAAAGGCTGCTTGTCGGTGGAATGGAAAAGGTCTTCGAAATAAACCGCAATTTCCGCAATGAGGGGCTGAGCAGACAACATAACCCGGAATTTACGATGCTCGAACTGTATCAGGCTTACGCCGATTACAATGTAATGATGGACCTGACCGAAGAGATAATAAGTCTTTGCATAGAGAAACACTGTGAGGATAAAAAGATTGAGTTTGGCACAGAGACAATTGATTTCAGCCGGCCGTGGCGGCGGGCCAGTTATGCCGAGCTTTTTAAAGAATACAGCGGCTGTGATATCGACGATATAAAATCGGTCAGGGCAAAAGCGAAAGGGCTTGAGCTGGATGAAAGCGGTATGGATGATGAGGTGGTTATCAACGGAGTTTTCGAGGCGACGGTCGAAGACAACCTTGTTAATCCGACATTTGTGATAGATTATCCTACCCCGCTTTGTCCTTTGACAAAGCGGAAAAAAGACAATCCGAAATACGCCGAGCGGTTTGAACTGTTTATCGCCAAAATGGAGATGGCCAATGCGTATACGGAACTGAACGACCCTGCGGTGCAAGAGGAGAATTTTAAGTTGCAGCTTCGCGGACAGGAAGAGTCGATGGCGAAAATGGACGCCGACTTTATAACGGCACTGAAATACGGTATGCCGCCGGCAGGGGGGCTTGGTATCGGAATTGACCGGCTGGTAATGGTGCTGACCGGAGCGACGAGCATTCGTGATGTGATACTGTTTCCGCTTTTGAAGCGAAAATAAAGCGATACCTGAGGTGTTGCGAGATACGAAATACGAATTATGTTGAAACTGTTTCTCTGGCTTCGATACCTTCGTAAGAAAAAAATTGTCCTTTTAAGTATAGCTGCTGTAGCCCTTTCCGTCGCTCTGCTTATAGTGGTGGACAGTCTTTTTACAGGTTTTATCGATGCGATGCAGGAGAACTATATTGCCGAGGCGGGGGATATTTTTCTTTGGTCGAGAGAGACCATACCAAATTACAGTGTTCTTACAGACAAGCTGGAGGAGTTAGAAGAAGTAGAGGCTGCGGCAGCTTATCATTACGGCTGGGGGCTGCTTCATCTTGAAAGCGGTGATGTTCGGGAGATACAGATTCTGGGGATTGAGCCGGCGCGCGACGAAAAGTTCAGCAACTGGAGAGATTCGCTGCTCAGACAGCACGGGGCGAGTGGGGAACTTGGTTTTGAGGTTCCGGGCTATCCGAATGATGTCGGCGGGTGGGTCGGAGTCAACATTGTAGCCGAACCCGATGAAAAAACAGATGAGTACGACCGCGAAGAAGTCCGCAAGTTGATAGGAAAGGAGGTTGTGATTACAACTTACGGGCAGGTAAAAACCGAGTCCGACGAGACAGCCTCTGCAGAAGGTCAGGAAACACAGTGGAAGCGAAAACCCAGATACCTTAAACTCAGGATTTCTGATATTGCTTTTACACAGACTTTTTTTGGTGACAGAGCGGTATATCTTTCGTTTGAGCAGCTTAACAAGCTTCAATTCGGGGATAGAGAAGAAAATGCCTCCCACAGCATAAAGATTAAGCTTGCCGAAGGCGTTGATGCTGAATGGGCAAGGGTGGCGATTTTCAGGGGTTTTGAGGAGTTTGCAGCCGAGCGGCTGGGATGGTCGGACGAAATTATCGGGCAGACAAGAATTCAGATAGTTCGACAGGCTAATACAGATTTTTTTGCCGAACTGCACAAGCAGATGTCGGTTCTGCTTTTGATATTCGGAGTGATTTGCTCTGTGGTGATACTGCTTATATTCTGCATATTCTATATGATAGTGATGACCAAGCAGAAGGACATCGCAATAATAAAGAGCTGTGGTGCGAAGAGTGGTTCGGCGGCTTTGATTTTTACGGGCTTCGGGGCCTGTGTCGGCGTGGTCGGCTCAGCTTTGGGCATACTCATCGGGTATGTTGTAACAATAAATATAAATACCCTTGAGGATTGGGTCAGTATAGTTTTTGGTTTGAAGTTATGGCGGAGCAGTTCGTATATGCTCAACATGATACCCAACGAGGTTGACTGGCCTGCGGTATGGCCGATAGCGTTTTGGGCTGTAGGTGGTTGTGTTGCAGGGGCTTTGATACCAGCAATTGTCGCAGCAAGAACAAAGCCGGTGGAGATTCTGAGATACGAGTAGTTAAAGATATGTATAAAATTATCCTTGCAATTCGGTATCTGCTTAAGAGGCGGATAAGTTATTT
>CAZTKW010000465.1:0-3588 GCA_964614315.1 uncultured Pirellulales bacterium | reverse complement strand
AGGCTCAAACCCCACAAAAACCAAAACCTGATATTCTAAACTTTCAAACATTGACAGTATACTCTTTGATGTAAAAAACCTCAGATGAGTCTTGTCTAAAGTTCCGCCGTCCTGATAATCCCATCTTCCCCTTACAGCAAAATTAAAATAGTTTCGGCAATACCTTATATTTGGTATCGAAGCAACAATCACACCATTTCTCTTTAATTTATTCTTTACTGAAAGTAATAAGGAATAAGGATCAACCAAGTGCTCGAGAATATCGTTAAAAAAGATACAATCGAAGTATCTATCCGGTATATCCACAAGAGACTGATTAACATCGGCGTGTATTACTTTATCCAGTTTCTTGGCAGCCTCTTTGGCAGCTTTTTTATTAATCTCAACCGCCCATGTTTCCACATTGTATTTGTCTTTGAGCAAAACGGAAAACCCGCCAAAACCACAACCAAATTCTAAGGTAGTTTTCGCATCCTTGGGAGCATACTTTAACATCTCTTCTCTTGTATCTTCATAATAGTTGTTCGGCTTTTTAGAAAAATCAGTAAGATCGCCAATCATCGGTCTCTGCAGTTTATGGCTTAATTTTTCAGGAATCTATAATGCAGGAATCAACTTTTACATTCTTGAGATGTTTTGCCAACCACCTGTTAATTTAATTACTCTGAATTTATAGTCAGGAAAGTTATCATCTTTTCACTTCTTTATTCATCCAGAGGTTTTATTATCATATTTTTCCTGAATTCATCGCGGCTTAAAAAAGGATATAAATCCTCCAATGGCTTTGATACAATTTTCCCATCAGGCTTTACTTCCGACGACAGTTTCGGATACAACGTCTGCTTAGGATCCATGAATACTTCACAAAGAACAGGTCCGGGCATATTGAGAACTTTATCTATTTTAGCAGACATATTATTTTCGTTATCTAATTTTACTGTTTTCACACCATAAGCCTCAGCGACACGACAAAGATTAGGAAAGGAAATTCCATCCCTTGGATCTGAAGCAATATACCTGCCTTCAAAATAAGCGTCCTGAGTTATTCGCATGGCAAGATACCCTTCGTTATTAAGAACAAAGATTTTAATAGGCAGTTTGTGAAAATCAATAGTTGCTAACTCCTGAATATTCATTTCGATACTCCCATCCCCGGTAATAAGGACGACAGGTTCTTTGTTTCTGGCAAAACAAGCACCGATAGCCGCGGGAATATCATAACCCATTGAGGCACATCCCTGATTAGTAAACACACGAACGCCTTTTTTCAAATTCATGATCTGGAAGGTTCCTGTATAGGCTGTCCCATTACCTGTAACGACCAGAGATTCGGGCTTCAAAAGATTAAACAAACTATCTGCAAACGAATAGGAATTTACATACTGGTGATTACCTGGATTGTCATGCAATATACTCGGCAAGTTATTCTTTCTTTCCCTGCACCAGGAAAGCCATGATTGTTTCGGTTCTATTGTTTCGCCATTTGTTTGGAGTAACATTTCTTCCAGGAAAAATTTGGCATCAGCGTGAATCCGCATATGTGGATATAAAGTCGGTTTATTTAATTCGGCTTCGTCAATATCAACCATCGCTCGATATGCTTCGCGAGCAAAAGTCTCACAACTATAGCTAATCTGCCTTATTCCCAGACGTGAACCTATTGATATAAGTAAATCACAGTTTTGTTGAACAAAATTGCCCCACCGGTCACCACAGATTCCAGGTCTTCCAAAAAAAAGTGGATGGTCCGACCATATCAAATCATGGCCGCAAATAGTGGTAAGGACCGGTATCTTGAGTTTCTCAACCAAATTCAAGAATACTTCTTCTGATCCTGCTATCCGGATTCCATGTCCTGCTAAAATCACGGGCCTTTCTGCCTTCCGAATCCGTGACAATAATTCAGCAACCTGTTCTTTTATCAAATCCTTATCAAAAATAATTTCATCTTCCTTTTCGTCGTAGTCAGGCATTTTTGATGGCTCAATTTTTGAGGCTTGAATGTCTAATGGTATATCCAGCCATACCGGTCCAGGCCGGCCGTGAGTAGCCAAATATAGAGCCTTTTCCAGATGATATTTGATTTTTTCCGCCTCCAGCACCGTTTCGGCGTACTTGGTTACCGGTTTAACAATATCAACGATATTAATCTCCTGGTCACCCAACTGACGCAGTCCAAGCTCAGAGTAAGCAGAAATTACGTGTGCACGTTTTAACTGGCCGGAGATATAAATACATGGTATGGAATCAAGCCATTGGCCAATGACTCCCGTTAGAGTATTGGTACCACCGGGGCCGGTAGTAACAACAACTGCAGCCAGTCTTCCCGAGGCTCGATAATAACCCTCGGCAGCAATGGCTATGGCCTGTTCATGACGACAACACACATAACTCGAATTCTGACTCTTGCCGACAGAATCAACCAAATGCATTGCTCCGCCACCAGGAAGCATAAAAATATGTTTGATGCCTTTCTCTTCCAGAAAAGAGATGATGTAATCCGATAATTTAATCATGTTATACCTGCCTATATGTGTTACCAAAATATTTTCTCATATAAATTCAACACAAAACTTTCTTGTACCACTCAAAAGTCTCTTTTATTGCTTCTTCAAAACTGATTTTTGGTTTCCATCCGATAATATTCTTTATTCTGGAACCATCCAAGTATTGTTCGGAAATCTCTGCTTTTGCCTGATTAAGTATTTCCATTTTAACGGGTCTGTCCAACACCTTAGAAATCCTATCGACAATTTTAGTTACACTCATTACATTGCTACTTGCTAAATTAAATGCCTTACCTCTTGTTATATCTATATTTTCTGCCAAGCTGATATAGCCATCCACCGAATCTTTAACATAAATATATTCTCGAACCATTTTGCCGTCACTTCTGATTTTAAGAGTTTTATTTTTAATAATGGCTTCTAAAGTTCCAGGAACAATCCGACCCATATTTAAATCTCCCGGGCCAAATGTATTTGCACATCTAGCTATTGTAATCGGCATATCAAAAACATCCGAATTCGCATACACCTGTGAAATTAAATCGGCACAGGACTTTGAAACATCATAGGGGGCTTTCCCCTCTAATTTTTCACTTTCCTTATAGGGCAATTTCTTGCAGGGACCATAAGCCTTGTCACTAGAAACAACAAGAACCTCACTCACTTTAGAATACAATCTCGCAGACTCCAAAACATGAACGGTTCCCATAATATTAGATTCCAAGGTTTCCAGAGGATTTATTAACGCAGTGGTTACTATTGGCTGAGCAGCAAGATGAAAAACGGTTGTAACTTCATACTTAGACATAACATCTGCCATTTTTTTCTGATTCTTTAAGTCTCCTATAACCACGATAGATTTTTTACCAAGATTCCGAGTCTCAAAATAGCTTTTGGGTTCAAAATCTCTCACTAGAGAAATAATTTTAGCACCCGTTTCACTCAGCTTTTCAACAAGATGAGAGCCCTTAAATCCTCCTGCGCCGGTAACTAATACATTTTTATTGCCCCAGAATTTTTTATTCATTTTTCCAAACTTCCCAAGGAGCCCCTTGTTTATAGACTTTATTTAATTCATCCA
>CAZTKW010000464.1:0-3604 GCA_964614315.1 uncultured Pirellulales bacterium | reverse complement strand
AAAACTGCCGCCCCTTTTCCAAAAGCTAAATCACCCCCTCGGCTTTCCGAAGACAACCCTGAACCGACCGATGAAGTCACCTTCCATAAAGGCAAAAAGAACATTGCTAAAAATCCCACTAAACCCAGCGGCCCGTATTGACTCAGAATACTAAGCACAGAATTATGTGGGTCGGCCACCGCTTCAAGAGCACCAGCCGCTTTGTAATGCGTATAGAAATAGGTGAAGTTGCCCCCTCCGACGCCTCTAAGAGCGTGCTCGCTGTACATCTTAAATGCCCCGACCCAGTATTGCCACCGAACCAGCATCGAATTGCCCCCCGGCAGCCTCCCGTGGCTAAGGCCGTACCATACAACTACACTTGCTCCGCCAATAAATAACAACACGCACCCAATCAATATGGCTCTTTTGTGCGCCTTCAACCAGTCTCTGAACAAAATATACATAGCAAGCATCGCCGCCGAAATAATCAATGCGGCTGTTGCACCTTTGCTTTGAGTAATAACAAACCCGAAAATAATAACCCCCGTCCCGAGCCCGCAGGCAAGTAATCCGCGAGGTATTGGTCTGCGGCCCTTGAGGTTTTTGAATTTTTCTATAAACAGGGCAACTGCCGCAAATGATGCCAAAATCCCGAAAGCACCAGCCGAATTACTCGTCGTAAAAAAACCACGTACTCCTTTGGAATAAAGACGGTGTTCGAACATCATATGCTCGAATGTGCCCGGCTTTAGACCAAGCGGTTCCATTATGCTCTCCGGGGAATCCTCGTATTGCTCAATCATCATCTGGTTGCTTACAAAGAACTGCTCGGCGCACTGCCACGCCGAAACCACTCCCAACGCGCCAATTAATCCGAGAACCACTTTTATCTTCCAGCGACAGTCCAGTATCTGCACTAACAATACCCCGCAAAGCGGCGCGGCTATAAAGCAGGCCCCCTCCGTAATTGCCGCGCGTTTGTTTGATGCCGCAATGCCGGCCGCAACTGCCGCCGCTGCGAAGATAAACAGACCGATTTCTATTCCGCTGAAGCGGTAGCAAAACTTCCTGCCGCAAACTCCAAATACAAACCAGACGATAAATGACAGTATCAATACACCTGATAATGTTAAACTATATATATTGTCGATGAAATTAAATTGCTGAATCCCCGATTGTCCTGTTAGTCCTTCGGTAAAAGTTGCACGAAGTGAAATTATGCAAAGACAAAGGCCCAGCAGGGCGTATTCTAAAACCACCTGTCCTTTGCTCTTGGACAAACTTGAGTTAATCGCTGCTTCTGTCATTTTGGGTGGTGGTTTCCAGAATGGCGATAATCACCAGTACCATTATTGTTTGGATTAAAATCAGCACGGCGCCGGCCGCATTGACCTGATTTAAAAAAGCCGCCCCGAGACCCGTACACAGCGTCGCCAGATATAACGTCAAAACTGTCTGTGTCTCGCTCAGACCGCGTTTTTTTAATCGATGTGAAAAATGTTGTGTATCGCCCACAAACGGGCTTTTGCCCTGGCTAAGCCGCAGTACTGTCACGCTTATGAAATCATACAGAGGAACCGCCATAACTACCAGCGGCATAAAAACCGCATACCATTGACCGCTTTCGCCCTCGTGATAATAAGTCGTTCGCAGCGTCAATACCGCTACCATAAACCCGACTACCAGTGAACCCGCATCACCCATAAATATTTTAGCTGGTGGAAAATTGAATACCAGAAAACCAAGCAGCGTCCCCACGAAAACTAATGCCAGACCCCCGACAAACACCTGCCCGCTCAGTGCCGCCGCACTAAACAAAATACTGCTTGTTATCACCGCAATCCCAGCCGACGCACCGTCCATATTATCAAGAAAATTAAACACGTTGATAATCAATACTATCCAGACCGCCGAAAGCGCCGACGTGATTATTTTGTTCTCGATAAAAAACTCGACCCTGATTTCTGCAAACCATGCCGCTGTTATCGCCACTGCAAACTGTACAGCAAGTTTCAAAAACGGCCCAAGATGTTTTTTATCATCGCGAAGTCCAAGTGCAAACAGCACAAGCATACAAAGCAATAATACGACAAGCTGGTCAATTTTTTCTAAAAACCCCGCCGTGTGGATGGTAACTGACTCGCCAAGCCAGTTAAGGTAATCGCCGCCGGCGAAGATTTTCACTGCCGCCATTGCCCCTGCAATGACAATTGCCAGAGTGGTGAAAATTGCTATTCCTCCCCCTAATGGAACAATTGTTTGATGGTGCCTGTCCGCCGATGGTTTCGCAACAAAACCGCTCTTCGCCGCCGGATTTCTAATAACAGCGGTCAAAATAACCGAAAGCACAAATGTGCCTATAGGTAAGATTATTGCCAGTACGGTTAATGTTTCGATTTTAACTGCTCCACTAATCTGTTTCTGACTTTACCAAAAAAATCAAAATAGCGCTGCTCCCTGTAATCCGGGTAGGTATATTCGAAAGGTCGCCAATGTCCTTTATCGTAAATCAGCGTCACTTCAGCGTACATTTTTTGGCCGATATATATACGATGCGAGTAGTTTTTTGTTGTCGCAAGGACCAGCTTCGACGGCTCTATGATACCCGGGTCAAGGTTTATCGGCCGAGGCAGCTCAGAATCCGCATTACCCGCCAGCTTTTGTTCGAGCTTGTTTGTCTTGTGTTTAATTTTTGCTAACTTTCCCGGGTCAATCAGCTTTTCAATACTCACAAACTGTCTCAGAATATGCTCGCCGGTCTGTTCCTTATAATAATCGGTCTGCTCGAACGCCCACACATCGCTTACAAAGTCGGCTTTACCGAATTCGCCGGTTAAAGCCTCCACCGCCGCACGGCGGCAATCTTCGTCCGCCGCCAGAATCCCGATTATCAGTTTTACCGGCTTGGCCTCTTTCAGCTCCCACATCGCTCTACCAGTTCAAATTTACCGATTCAGTTGTTCTTTTAATGAATTGACCAGCTCTATCACCGTATCGGCTGCTTTTTCGACCGCTACTTTTTCACTTTGCGATTCTGCCCGAAGCTTTATTTCCACGTTGCCTTCGGCTATTGATTTTTTCCCGATTGTAACTCTCACGGGTATACCCAGCAGGTCGGCATCCTTAAACTTCACCCCGCCCCTTACATCCCGGTCATCCAGCAGACAGTCGACGCCGCCTTTTGTAAGCTCGTTGTAAACCTTTTCCGCCGCCTCGTTGATTTCATCTTCCTGTCCTATCGGCGTAATTATAACCTCGAAAGGTGCGATACTGATAGGCCATATTATCCCGTCCTTGTCGTTTCCCGTCTCGATGGCTGATGCCGCAATTCTATTGATGCCGATGCCGTAACAGCCCATCGGGCACACCCTTTCCTTGCCGTTTTCATCCAGGAATTTCTGAAGCGCGTCCCGCTGTTCGGATTTGATTATAAAGAGATGATAGACAGGCACGCAGTCCCGGTCCACAGATAGGACCATTTCTGTAGGAAGGCCATCCCTGTAGATACCGGCTATCTGCCTCCTCTTCTCGTTCCATTCGTCAAGCATCTTCAGCTGCACCCTGCCTATGGCAGCGTTCACTGTGTTCAGCCTGTTGGTGTAGCCAACAGCAGTGTGCTCAT
>CAZTKW010000463.1:0-3611 GCA_964614315.1 uncultured Pirellulales bacterium | reverse complement strand
GACGGCAATTGCCCGGCACAAATAGTGTGAATACCAAGTTAATCATAACTTCAGCAGAAATGATAACAAATAAAGAACTTGTTAAAGCATCTTCGCTGGAGGGCTTTGAACGGTTAGACAATGCCGAAAAACGGCAAAACATCAACGAAAATTTGCTGGAGACACAGACTAAATGGTCCGACCGAGAGACCATAAATAAGCCGATAGCTGAATACAAGACAGGTCGTGTCGAATGGATTTTCCAGGATGGCAGATGGGTTCCGGTCCAAATCGGAAAAATAGAGCCAACTGAACCAACCACCAAACCCCTGCCAGAGAAAGTACAGATTGAAGAGCATGCCGAACCTTTGAAGGAAAAAGTTCCGGAAGACTTTGACTGGGAGCAAATTGCAGGTGGGGCTCCACAGAACCGAGTTATAAAAATTCCTACCGATAAGCTGTCAGGAGGCGACCCTCGCTATAATATTGTCATAAGACCCGGTGATAGCATCCAAGTGCCTCTTGATATTATTGGTGAATTCCTTATGATGGGTAATGTAAACCGTACAGGGTTCATCGAGATTACAGGCCGACCGATTACTTTGAAAATGGCTATAGCTGCAGCCGGGGGGCTGGGACCTCTGGCATGGCCGAAACGCTGTGAGGTTGTTAGGAGAATCGGCAAGAATAAAGAGGAAATTGTGATGGTGGATTTGGACAAAATCGCCAGAGGCGAACAACCGGATTTCTTTATCAAGCCGAACGATTTGATAAATGTTGGCACACACCCGACCGCCAGATGGCGGGCGGTTTTGCGAAATGCTTTCAGGGCAACCTATGGATTTGGTTTTGTTTATGACCGTAATTTTGCTGACAGAGACTATGGAACTTCCAGGCCCATCCCTGAATTTTTAAGCAGTTTCTTTTAATTATTTAATTATGGCAGATAATATTGCTTGCTCTACTGAACAAATACATAGTACGGATACGCTGCGTACAAGTTGGCGCGAACTTGGAATTCACGCTTATATCAAAATGCTGATAATTGCAGTACTGTTCTGCTATCTTTTTCGCAACGAAATTGGGACTATTGTACAACGATGGGTCGATGACCCCAGTTGGTCACATGGCTTTCTAATACCGCTTTTTAGCTTATACTTCCTTAACCAACATAAGAAAGATATTTTAAATCTTAAAAGCCGGCCCAATTACCTTGGACTGGCTTTTCTGATTTGTGGTATTGTCTTTTATCCTCTTAATATAGTCCACTTCCAGTATGCATATTTTCGACCTATTGGAATGATAGCAACACTTGGGGCAATTGTATTGCTTTTGGGTGGATGGACTTTGGTCAAATACTCGTGGCTGCCGATTTCTTTTTTGGTTTTTGCTGTGCCTTTGCCACAGAGATATTATGTTGCCTTTACTATGCCAATGAGAAAACTCGCCTCCATGATAGCAAGTGCTTTGATGAATTTAGTCAACGACATGGAAACTACAGCCAGCGGTGTGGTGATAGATGTGATTTATAAGGGACATCGATTGGAACCTCCACTTAATGTGGCTGAAGCCTGCAGCGGAATGCGCTTATTGATGGCGTTCTTAGCTTTGGGTGTTGCTATGGCATATCTGCACTATAGGCCTGTTTGGCAGCGAATTATCTTGCTAGCCAGTACAATACCGATAGCCATACTGTGCAATATAGTGCGAGTTACTGTTACTGGTTTTATCTATGTACTGGGAAACCCCAAATATGCTCGAGGTATCTGGCACGATGGCCTTGGTATGATGATGCTTGTGTTGGCATTCGGTTTATACGGTTCTCTTGCCTGGTTTATGTCTAATTTATTTATAGTAGAAGAACCCGGAGGAATTACCGAGGACATTGTGATTCGTCGTAAACAATAGTGGATGTAAAAAGCAAAAGTTACCAGAGGAAAATATAAAATTATGGCAAAGTTATACGCCAAACATTATATGCAACCTTCCTTTTTGATATGTACCGCGCTGCTTGCAGTAGCTGGAATTGGCATGTCAATTGCCGTAGAGCGATTTGAATTAATCTTAAAAAAAGAACCTTTGCCATTGAAAAAATCTTTAGACCTTTTAGCTGAAGATACGCTAACTCCTTATAAAGTAGTTTCAAAAAGAAAAATTGAAAATATCGAGATTATTAAAAACCTTGGTACCCAAGATTATATCGAGTGGGTACTCGAAGATACCGACCCAACCACCGACCCCGGTAAAATCGCCATAAGCAAATATTTTCTATTTATCACATATTATGACCTGCCGGATAGAGTACCGCACGTACCGGAAGAATGTTTTGCCGGTGTCGGTTATCAGAGGTTGGCTTCCGAGAGTATAATGTTAGAAATAACGAAGGATGGTGGCAAGCAGAAAATTCCGGCAAGACACCTTGTGTTTGCTGATACAAAATCCAATTCCTGGGATAGAAACCCAAAATTTTCGGTTTTGTATCTTTTTAATGTCAACGGCCAGTATGTCAACAGTAGAGAAGATGCCAGATTGGCTCTTAATAAGAACATTTTTGGCAAATCTTCGTATTTTTGCAAGGTTGAATGGTATTTTCTTGACCCAAGTACCGGCGCAAAATGCTACCCACAGCAGGAGCAAATAGTAAGGGCAAGCCAAAAACTTTTGAGTGTGATTTTACCAATTTTAGAAAGGGAGTATTGGCCCAGCTTAGAAAATAAATGAACGGTGAATGAATTGAATATTATTAGAGTGATGGATAAAGTCGGAAGGAAATTGATGTTGAATAAAGATAAACGAAGATTATAACCTCTGAGATTTTCAGGTTTTGGCGAAAGGAAGAAAAAACATGGCAAGGAAAAAACTGAATAAGAAAGTTGCTCTTATTGGTTCGGCGATTTTTGTACTTTTAGTGATGGCAGCCATTCTTTTGTTTCTCCGATTTAGTGGAGACCCGCAAAAATTTATGAAGGACGGTGATGTGGCACGAGAAGCTGCTCGTAAGGCTACAGATGAGTTGATAAAAGAACAGGAATATGAAAAGGCTGAGCGCAGTTATCTTAGAGCACGTGCACGAGCAAAGGATGATTCGCTTAGAATAGATATACTTTTTGAACTTGTGGACTTCTTTCTCGAAGTTGGTAAGTGGAATAATGTACGCGGCTGCTGGGCAGAAATAGTCAGAATAGACCCTGAGAATGTCAAAGCTCGATATGCAAGGTTGAAGGACGTGTACATAACGGCTGATAGCGGCGCCCTTGGAGTTTGGAAAGAGGTTGAACTGCAGGCTTCGGAATTTATAGAGGTGGTGGAGAAGAAAAACCTGCTCGACGAAGATACAGCCCAATGGGAATCTTTCGAGATACCACAAACAGTACAAGTTGCACAACATATGGGACCATACTTGTATCTGCTTAGAGGCAGATCTGTTCTTGAGATAGTAAAAACCGGGGCGTTGACCGACCCGGAAGAATCACTTATTCGGGCAGTCACTAATTTGAAAAAAGCCCAGGAATTAGAGCCGGACAACATCGATACTTATCTTTTTTTAGCGCAAGCAGCTATTTTAAGAGGAGATATTTTCGCTTCAAGAGGTGACTATGAAGAAAGAAATAAAGCAGTAGAACAGGCTACAC
>CAZTKW010000462.1:0-3614 GCA_964614315.1 uncultured Pirellulales bacterium | reverse complement strand
AGGGAGTCGTAGCAACACCGAAAAGGAGCGAGGTCAATCCCCCAACCCAATCCCGGACCCCCACAACTCGGTATCCGAGGGCGGCAAGAAATGGCACCAGCTGAAACTCGCTCGCGTAGTATCCTGGCTCGGGAAGCACATCAAGCTGTGGATGGAAGATCCGGAACCCATTCTCGCTGTAGTTTCTTGCGATCATTCCACGTGTAGAGGATTTCCCGTAGCGAGCAGGTTGGCTGAATGGAACGTTGATCTGGTACAATGAGACAGCCAACTGCACAAAAACGATCAACGCAAGCAGGATGTAGACCTTTCGCGAACTCGTCATCTCTTTGAGCATCCGCCTTTCCTCCTTTCAGACGGGCATACAGCCAAACAGGTCTTGTACAACCCTGAAACAGTGTACACCCGATCACCGCTCCCTCATAGCTTCAGTCTCCAAATGACCAGTAGTCCGACAAGGCCTGGTATGAAGGTCGTGACGACCGTGAACGACAGCGACACGACCAGGGCGCTTGTGACCGAGATGCCTGACTGTGAGAACAAATACATTATGAGAGCTTCCTGAGTTCCCAAACCACTCACTGTAATCGGAACCAGTCGCGCGATCGTGAGGAGAGGAGCAAGCGCGACAACGTGTATGTATGAGATTGGGATGGAGAAAGCTAGACAGAGGAGATAGAAGATCAGAGATGTTACAAGCCAGCCGACGAACGAAACGAGCAGACAGAGTACCCGCTGCTTGAGATCTACGGAGAACGCGGCTCGCAGTTTCCGCACGATGAGCCGATCCCGCAGTAGGCGCCCTTGGAGACGTTCAAGTAGCGTCCAAGGCAGCACCTGCGGAAAGAACGAGGGAATGAACAAAACTATGCCGAGGGGCACAGTCACGTAGGCATATTGATGAAGGTCTTGCGAAAGCGCCGCAAGCGTCCCGAGAATGAAGACGGATAGCAATCCGAGCAGTTTGTCAAGAACCGCCGACGACAAGACCTCCTCTTTGAGGCCGGTTCTTCGGTAAGCGTAGTACGCCTTGGCGACATCGCCAAGACTGGCGGGAAGAATCACGTTGAGGGTGATGCCTGTGAGGCCCAACCAGAACAGGTCGAGGATTGAAATCTGGGTCGTAGAAACCAGCAGGATCCTCCATCGAATCGCTCTGATCCACAACGAAACGACGACGACAAGAACCGCAAGGAGAAGAGCTGCGATTCGGGCCTGTGCCAATGCGACCAGCAGCAGGTCCCAGTC
Source organism: uncultured Pirellulales bacterium (assembly GCA_964614315.1). Classification (GTDB taxonomy): domain Bacteria; phylum Planctomycetota; class Phycisphaerae; order Sedimentisphaerales; family Anaerobacaceae; genus CAZTKW01. The sequence continues at coordinate 2,366 of CAZTKW010000462.1, read as the reverse complement.
CACATAGGAGAACAGGAGGAGGACGATGGCGATCGAGAGACCGTAGCGGAGGATGCGAGACCATGCTATGTGCGCACTCATGCACCCTTGCCTCTTGCCCCGGCATCCCGACCTCCCACGGGATGCTCGCCGTCTTCCGGAAAGGGCGCTCTGTAGTGTAACTTGCGTATTCCCTTTCTCAGCGCGGCCAGTTTCGTTGCAAGAAACCCAACCAGCATGCTCTGAACCCCTGCAACAAGAAGCAACAGGAATATGACAATGGAGATCCCGCCTTCACATCGCCCCTTTGGAATCCACAACGCCATGAGCCCCCCTCCGAGCACAAGAGCCAACAGGATCATCGCGAGCCCGACGCTACCAAAAAGCATAGAGGGTCGTTCGTCGAAGCAAAAGCGAAGATGGGAGGCAATCGTGCGCCCCAACTTCAGCTTGGACTTTCCTTTCCTTCTTCCTCTCAGACTAACAGGTATCTCTGACACTTTGTAGCCCCGTGCGATGGCCTCGGACAGAATCTCTAAATGGATCTCTTTCCTCTCTGACTCCAGATCCAGAGAAGGAGGAACATGGCACCTGTAGGCACGAAGCATTCCCGTTACCGTGGTCAACCGGGAGGACAGCGCGTAGCTCAGGATCCGATTCCCTACTCTGCTGATGAGAAGTCGCCACAACGGAACGCCCGCGACATGACCTCCTTTCCCATAGGGTGAGCCAATCACAATGTCGATCCCCGGGTTGTGCTCAAGCGCTTCCGCTAGTTTTACAACATACTTCGGATCGTAGCTGAGATCCGCCTCCGCCGTTACAATGATCGACCCTCTCGCTGCATCGAAGCCCCGACGCAGCGCGTACCCTCGCCCCCGATTCGGAGTGTATGAGATCAGCTTCACGCGGGAGTAATCGGAGGAGAGTCGTTCAACCATCTTCCGTGTGCTGTCTGTACTCCCGTCATCCACAAGGATGATCTCTGAAGTCATTCCGCTCGCGTCCAGCGTCCGATCAAGCGCAGACAGGAGATCAGCAACATTGCTTGCCTCGTTATACATAGGAACGACTACCGAGAGCTCAGTGACCATGGCTCTCCCTCCGTTGACGCGTTGAATGACTCGGTCGCAGAGAGTTAAGAGGCAACGTTTTCCCGTTCTCCTTTAGTTTCCTGAGCAAGCTGTTCATGGCGATAATCATACCAAACACCAGCCACAGATGGCGACTGCGAACCATCACGTGCTGAGTAGCGAAGACATACTCCGCAATTAAGCCCATCAACAGCCCGCGCGCATAAGGTATCCATGTGGGGAGGATACGGGTGGCCAATCGAATATTCTGATACGCGATGGTTGCTAGATATCCAAAGAGAAGGGCCAAAGCTGCTACCCCTATCAGGCCCATCTCTGCCAGCGTCGCAAGATAGGTATTATGGACCTCATGGCCATATGTAAGCGCGAAACCACCCAGTCCACAGCCCGTGATGGGAGCGGTTTGGAATACCTGAATGGCTTGCCCCCAGTTCTTCAAGCGAAATGAGTCGGTGAACTGCCCTTGCACGAAAACCGTTTCAAGAACGGTTGTCACTCGAGAGGCCACTTCCACGTAGGGACTCAAGAGAAAGAGCAACCCAATTAAAGCAATACCTGCAATTACTGATCCCAATACCAGCTTGAACTTTCGCTTGGTCAGGTACCAGACAAGATAGATGGCCCCGACTACTAGAAGCGCGGCCAGTCCCGATCGGGAGGCCGTAGCGATAAGTCCGGCAAGCATCGCGAGCAGTAGCACACCGAACAAGACACGCTTGACTCTCTTGCTTACTATACATAATTCCCAGGCAAGGGGCATGAAGAGGACTAAGAACCCCGCGAGCTGTCCGGATCGCTCGAAACTTGCGATCAGTTTTCCAGTATGAGAGAAGAAAAAGCGATCGACTCCGCTTGTGAACAACCCTTTGCCCAATCCGATGCACCCGATCAGAGACACTATGGCCAAAGATGAGAACAACCACCGAGTGGCACGAGAGAGAGAGATCTCATCGCTTGCGAGCAGTGCTGACAACAAAACGCCCAAAGCTCCAAGATAGACCCTTCCTCCTGCCTCGAAGAGATACGCAGTTTTATCGGCAGCGCCAAGCCCAGATAGAAGAATCGCGATGAGCCAAGAGGCGACAACGACCAGAAACGGCTTGGAGATCGACAGATCGCGCAAACGCGCCTTGCTTTTTGCAAGATGGACGGCTACCACAACAAGAAGAACGACAAAGGTCACCTCAGCCCAAGTGATACGCTGGAAGAGTTCGAGCTTGGTCCACGGAATTAGCAGGATGAATACGCCAATCAGCAGATGTAGGATAATACTAGCATTCCTCATTCAAACCC
>CAZTKW010000461.1:0-3617 GCA_964614315.1 uncultured Pirellulales bacterium | reverse complement strand
CCAGACAGTTAGCATAAGGCCCGGCGGCTTTACAATTCTTCCAAAACAAGGGCAAAATCCTTTCGTTGTTATTGTTGACAAGATTCTCGAAATTACTAAATCTAAAGATTATCTTGAAAATGCTGGCAAACAAGCCAAAGTCAAAGAATTAGAAAAGCAAATTGACCAGATGGTCTACAAACTCTACGACCTGACCCCAGAAGAAATTGCTGTCATCGAAGACAATGTTTAGAATAAACTTGAAGGAGTATATATGGCCTACGAAGAAATACAAACTTCAAAAAACGTGGAAAAGATATACGTTTTCCCGGCCGATAATCCAAAGAAAAGACGTCTCGCATATAAGATTAATAAGGCAAAAGAGGAAGTCACTTTTTACCCGGAAAAGTGGTTTTTTGTTAACAGGATTTATATTCAGGGATTCACTTCTGTACCGCCAGAGTTTTCCCTACACGGCTACATTAAACAGGGCGTTGTTTACTATCTGAACAAGATGCTGTCTGACAAAAATATTGAAAGATTGATTATTTCCACAGATAGTGACAATCAATTCAAAAAAAATGACAACTCATATATCGTAACGATTAATTACAATTCATTCAAACGGCTCAAGAATAACATAGCCGCTATAAATAATGAGAGTAAATTTGAAAAGAGCCGTTTCGTTGATGAATTTTTCCATGACTTATTTCCCCAGCGATACTCTAAAGTTGAAGTTTCTTCAAGACGAAGAGCCACGAGAGTGATGAAAAATCTTGATGAGAACATTGTAGAACATCTGGAAAAAACGGATGTTGAGAAATTATTGGATTTCTTCGAAATTTTGCTTTCAACGAAATACAGTTCAGCGGTACATAAACGCAGGCTATTCAAATCAGCCAAAATCAAAGTTGATGATGTTGCACTTACAGAAATAATTCTAAAATTTGAAAAAATGCTTTCAGATGATCCACCTGAAAGTAATTGGGGAGAGTTTTTGAGAAAAAATCTTTTTCTTATTGATGCTAAATATGTAGATGCCTTGCCGCAGCTAAACCTTATGTTGGGAACCACAAGAAAAATGGATTTTGGCTTGATTGATTCTCAAGGTTATTTAGATATTTTTGAAATCAAAAAACCATCGACACTCTTACTTGCTTCTAAAACAGATCGAGGTAATTATTATTGGAGTACAGATGCTATTAAGGCAATAGTCCAAGCAGAAAAATACTTATTTAACGCTGAAAGAAAAGCTTCGGGATTAAAAGAGGACCTGGAACGTGAAAAGCATATCGAAGTTGAACTGATAAAACCAAGAGCATTTGTAATAATGGGTTCAAGTGATCAATTGACTGATAAAAACAAAATGAATGATTTTAGAGTTCTGCAACGCTCACTTAAGAATATTGAAATATTCCTGTATGATGATTTGCTTCAGCGATTAAAAAACCAGAAAAATAAAATATATGTTGAATAAAACCCAAGTTTTTACGAAGAGTGAGAAAAATGATTAAAATTAAAATAGGAAGTAATGAGCGTCAATTCAACAGTATTCGTGATCTTGACGAAAGCTGGATCAACCAGCAAGTTAACCGACGCAAAGCCGATGGACAGGCTGTATGTGTTCAGGTTTCTATAGAGCAGGACTCGGTGAATATCCGGCTAAGCACGCCAGCCTGTAGCAAAAGCGGTGGGGGTGGTCGTGCCCCTAAACCACAAGAAAAGGCAATTTTTGATCTCTGGGATGGACGTGGTCTAAATCAGACAGGCTTTTCTGGTGGAAATGTTATTGCCTTCTTCAAGCAATTGAGAAAATTGTTGGATTAGATACCTCTGTCAACGCAACTATGTCAGATATCTCCCAGGGGAATATGTATAAATGAAGGATTTATTCGGTAACAAACATATTGAACAACCTATCCGTGTTAATGTTTATGGTGATGAAATTTTCTCAAAGACGTGTCCCGAAAATGGTGACAGTTGGTTTTATATTGGCTTGCTCGTAGAAGACCTAAGCACCACTTTACTCGATGATATTATACAAGAACGGTTTTGTAGAAACTTTGATGAGGCATCTGAATATTTTTATAAGAACAACAAGATTGTTCACTGGAGCGATATAAGGGGGGCGGACACAAAAAATATCTGCAAAAGATGGTTTGAATATATCCTCGCTCCACATAAAAGCAGCAAAAAATTCTACTCATACATACTCGGAATCAATAACTCCAAATTAATCAGGGAAGAGTTTGACATAGAAGATGAATTCAATAGCAAGTACAATCGTTTTTTTAGAACTGCTGTGATCTATGGCTTAAAAACATTTTTCCCTGGGAAGGAGATTGTTGTTGAAAATGTTTATCACGAAGAAGGAACTCAGAGAGATAATGAATTTTTCCCATGGCATTGTATATATAAATTAAATCTGGAAGATTCGGTTACGTTCGAATGCAACGATATTACTTTTTTATCCAAAGATCACAAAGAGCGAAAGGAATCAAATTTAGTTCAATTGTGCGATTGTGTTTTAGGAGTCAGCACGAGCATTGTTCACGGCATCAAGAAAAGCAAAAACTCTAAGTACAGAGAAGAATTAGCTGAATTATATCTTCCCCTTTTTACGAGAGTGGTCAATAGTCCCGGAAATAAGAATAGCAAGTATCAATACCGCAACCGTATCATTGTCCGATTTTTCCCACGAGATAAAAACGATCTTGGCGATGAAAGGCGAATGGTCAACCAATTTTACTACCAAAGAAATCTTTACTATGCAGAACAGAAATCTGGTCAAATGCGACTGTTTAATTGATCGTTTCATTTATGGAACAAAAACCAAGTGAAAAACAAATCGACGAAGTAATAGATGCCCACGGTGGCTGGGCAATAACTATGGCAAGATTTGTCCGAACGGTAACTGTATTTCTGCCGGTGAGGCGTGTTATTCAATCCGCAAAGGCATAGTAGTTATGGCCAAGTCGAAGAAGAAATGGATATGGACGAAAGCAAAACCTTCAAAAGTTCCCGATGTCCTCAAACGAGAGCTCTTTGTTAAAGCAAATACCCTTATCGAAGAGCACCTCCGGCCGGAGCATGTGAAACCTCCTCCCAAGAATCCAAGATTCAACTACATAGAAGATATCTTCACAAAATGGCGAGGTCACTACTTCTACTTCATGGCAAAATATGCGTCTCCTGCACCTAACCGTATTTCGCCTTTCTTTGAAGTCGGCTTTGCCCGGCTTGAGTTCATTGGTAGCGGTCGATTTGATTTGGCTTACTTCAGGCATACGGGAAAGTGGTGGCCTGTCTTTTCTGGACTGACTGTCGATGAAGCTTTGGATCTCGTAAGATCAGAAGGTCTCTTTAATCCATAATGATTGAACATGGTATTTGAGAGGGATGACCATATTTGCCGAAGTTAATCCCTGTATCAGGGTTTGACCGCACTTACTGATGGAGTACGGATAGTAAAGGACTTCAAATAATAGGCATTTGCTGTTTTTACTCCCTCCTGTGCATTTTCTTTTCTTTGTGTACTCGAAAGGCAAATCTTACTGTTTCTTTTCCTCTGTTATTTGCATCTCAAGAGTTTGTAAAAGCACAAGTTGTAATCAGATAGTTCAAGTCTCAATATAGCA
>CAZTKW010000460.1:2829-3618 GCA_964614315.1 uncultured Pirellulales bacterium | reverse complement strand
TGCGATTTTAAGAATGTGCCATATTGTATTGGTCTTGCCTTGACGAATGCAAAAAAAGGTGATCTTGAAAACGGATTTGCTTTTGCCGGATCTAATGCCTATCGAGTGGATAAAATCATCCCTGTTAAAGAGCTTATTGACACGTTAGTTGGAGAATATACGGCCGTAGCGATGCAGCGGCCAAGGGCAACCGGAGAACTTCAGGCAAAGCCGCTTAAAAAATAAAGACCGGAAATATATAAACACCTGCTCATCAAAAAAACCAACAAATTCCCATTGTATGTCAAAAAACAACAGCATTTTATAGGGCCTTTTAAGAACCGGATTCATCGTTTCAAGTGCTCCTCAAAAATCGCCGAAAATAGGCAATAAGTAATGCTTTATAAGTTCAATCTTTGAGGGACATTACAGAAATGCTTAATTTGAATTATCGCCCCGATGCCGACGACGATGCCCGGCGGCAAACTGTACAGCAGGAATCGCTGAAAATCAAAAAACAGTTCCGCTTTTCTCATGTCCTTATATTGGGCATTTCTATTGTGTTTGCAGCCTGTGTCATCTACAAATTTTGCCCGTCGCTGAAAGGCTTGTGGTCAACAGCCGCGGCAAAAACTGTTATGGTTTTAAAAAGAGAGGTGCCCCTAACCGGTATCTCATATATCGAGGATAACCCCGTGGCTATAGTGGACGGCGAAGTGGTAAAGGAAGGTGATGTAGTAAATGGTGTCAGGATACTCAAAATACACAGGCACGAAGTTGAATTTCAAAAGTCAGACCGAAAGTGGACTC
>CAZTKW010000460.1:0-2819 GCA_964614315.1 uncultured Pirellulales bacterium | reverse complement strand
AAGTTCCGGCCTACCTGTCCTGCTACAGCTTGGCTCTCACGGATGTCCCCCATGCAGGAAAATGACGCCGATATTAGACGACTTAAGAGCCGACTATGAGGGGAAATTTCTGATAAGGTATATTGACGTTTGGGCTAACACCGAAGCGGGACATAAATACGGCGTCAGAAAAATCCCGACACAGATTTTTTATGATAGCAGTGGCAGAGAACTCTGTCGCCACGTTGGCTTCTATTCAAGAAAGCAAATCCTCGCCAAATGGAAAAAGCTCGACATCGACTTTTGAAACCTCTTCTGAATCGATATCGGGCTTTTTTCCTGATTTTCAAAGCTAAAAAGCCGCCGTTAAATTATCATTGCGAACCTGATGACGAGCCGCCTTTTGTTACCGGCACTTTCAAAAGCTTAATTTTACCTTCGTCGGCGTCGCTGTAAGCCAGCGGAATAAAGTTCGGCGGTGAATACGGCGGTACAGAGTAACCCGCAAGAGCCCTGTACTCGTCGATTTTAAACTTCTCCGTCAGTGCTGTACCCTTGTCCCACTGCCCGTTGGCCCCTCGCCTGTGGTAGCGAATAACTGCCGGACGCTCCCACCGCCGCTCCTTCCACCTGCGGTTTACCTTCCCTGCCTCGAAAAGTGTCACCACCTTGCCCGCCAGTGACAGCATACCTCCGTCTTCGACTTCTACAGCCTCCTTATGCCACCTTTCACCATCCCACCGAAGCACCGAGTTGAGTCCTGTTGCGATAAAGAATATCTCCCTGTCTCCCCTTGTAACCGCCGACATCGTTGCGCGGTACGCCCCGTCCATATCATTAAGCACAACTGGCGAGATTTCTTCCGGTTTTGACCATTTCTCGCCGTCATAAAAAGACCACATCACGCCGCAATTTTGTTTATGCCGCCAGAAGCATGCCGCATGCTGTTTATAAGGCGTTATCACCGTCTCCGGATACCCGTAAGTGCCGTTGGACCAATCGCCGAACTTGGAACCCGGTATCAGTGCCCCTTTGCCCCACGGTATCCACGTTCGTCCGTCGTCATCGGAGAACTTGGCATGCACCCCCATAATATGTTCGCGCCCAATCTCCCCCCAGCTCGCCCACAGCCGCCCTTTGTAAGGCCCGCTGTGAAGACGCACTACAGAACCATTCGATGCGCAGTGACGGATATCCGAGTCAAGGATAGTCGTAGCCTTCGCTTCCCAGCCCTTGCCCGTAAAAGTATATTTCGTTAGGTGCTGTCTCGGCGTAGTTCGCCCGACTCCCGCACAGCCCGGCCCGCTCGATATCGCAACTCCGTCGCCTTCAACATCGATAGCGCAACCTCTGGACGTCCCATGGTCGAGGTTCCGCGCCGTCGGGTCTTGAAGTTGCTTCCACGTAAGCCCACCGTCATCGGTATAGGCCGCTTTGGGCTTCGTTCCCTTCTCCACACTGTATGCAACAAATATTAAGTTATTATCGTATGCCGATACCCATCCTAAGGGTGCGACCGACCCCTCGGCAACGACCACGGGTTCTGTAAGCTTTACAGCCGACCTGTCCGGCTTAATCCCGGTCGAGCGGCTCGGAACTTCCGGCCGTTTCGGACGAACGTATGTAACCGCCATCGAACTGTCGTCTCGAAGAACCTTATAAGCGGCGTCAACGTCCCGCTTTGATATCCTGATATTATCGATGCGAACCGTCGTCCGGACCGGCGCTCGCCCCATAAGCCAGAAATTTGTTATCTTCGATAAATCCATCTCCCGCACCTCGACCGCCTTCTTAAGGTCAACCTCCAGAGTCACCCACTCGCCCTTTGGCGCGTTGAAAGTCCTTACCACCGGTGGCTCCATTACATCATCTTCAACCGCAAGCCAAATCTCAACCGGTCCCTCCTCGCAGCGAACATCCATCCGCAGACGCTCATAACCAGACCAGTCCCGCAGTTGCGGCCGGGACTTGCTCAGCCATTGGAACGTCGTCATCAAAAGCTCCGCCTCGAACCTGTCGCGGGCGCTTGGATAATATTGAGAAAGAAAATCCGTCTGCACGAAAGATGCCTCCAACCCTTTCGGATTTGCCGGCCGGGCCGTTGTCACAAGAGCAAGCTCTCCTTCTGTATGTTCCCCAGGACGGCAAAGCCACGTCCAGGCCCTGTTCTTGCCTCCCGGCCACTCGAATCGCGCAGCAAAATCAAATCCCTCCGTCCCCTCAAGCAAATAAAACCAGCAGCGGCTCGGGTTCTCGTCGTATGCAATTGCCTCACCGACGCAGAGTTCCGCCTTCTCGAATCCTAATATCACCTTTTCAGCAGGCTTCGAGGCCGACCATGCATACGGAGCATACAATAACAAAAGCCCTGCCAGAACAACAAAAATCAATACAGTTGAAAGAAGTGTCGATGTCTTCCTCATTTCAATCCTCCCGTTTCTAAAATAATTTGCCAATTAAAGCGAACCAAATTACAGCCTTCTTAGGAAGGCTTTTTTGATAACTTACGAAAACCCACATTCTATTTTTTTTACTTTTTATTTTCAAGAATTGATTTTTAAATGTTTTTATTTTTTTTCGCACCTATCCTTTACGCGTACTCACCGGCTTGCTGTGCCGCTGTTAGTATTCGAAATGATTACAAATTGGCTTCCCGCCCGATTTTTCGTCTTAACGCTCGCCCATTATAAATCTTTTAATTAGCGTACTTTACAAATATCCAAATTTTTTTGGACTTGCTACCAGTATAATGATGTATAGGTGAAAGCTGCAAATGTTGGATTGAGGCGATGCGGTGTTTTCAAAATGATTCCTCCGGGAGGCGCACCATCCGACCTAAA
>CAZTKW010000459.1:0-3618 GCA_964614315.1 uncultured Pirellulales bacterium | reverse complement strand
ATGCACGCATCCCCCCCATTTTACCACTCGAGTTACCCATCTTATTGACGACAATTTGATTTTGGCATGAATGTTGCTTGACACACCACCACCCCTACCGTATAATCACATTGATTCGTGTCCTCGGTCGCGGCGGGGTCCCTGGCACCCCGTCGCGGCCTTTCTAGACAGCCAGCCGAAAGGGTTGTAATGCCAGACGAAGCCCAGAAAGTAGTTGACGATCCGACGCAGGACGAAGAGGAAATTGATATTGATTCCCTCCCTCAATGCGTCCGCGAAATTCTGTATCGTGTGCAACCCCAGTGTCAACGATATGTCATGGAAATGCTCGCCGAATTCCAGGAGATAACGGCGAGTGCAGTCATCGCAGAATTGGAGAAGCAGAATGGCGAAATCAGTGCTGAACAACCCGCAGGAATTCGCGTCCCGGTGGATTCAGGGGATGCAAAATTCGACCGAGAAGATTCGGTCGGGAGTGATGAGGGTGAATCGGGCTCCGGGATTGGCAGCAGCCGAGAACAAGAGCGGCTACTTGTCGGGAGTGCAGAGGTCACAAGACCTGTGGGCACGGAAAGTTGCGTCGGTGTCACTAAACGACTGGCAAACGGCAAAGACCGGCAAGGGGATCGACCGGATTGCACAGGGAGCGGCAACAGCCGAAGCCAAGATGCAATCGGTGGGGTCGGCGCTACTTCCGGCAATCCAGTCGATTGTGAGCAGCTTACCGCAACGCGGATCACCGGCCCAAAATCGGTCGAGGATGAATGCGTTCTTCGATGCGATGAGCAGACTGAAGGGCACGATTGTCCGGTAAGTGGTGACAGCCCTTTGTCACCGTCGAGTGTGAATACGAACGCACCAGAAGAGGATACGGACGAACGATCAAGGTACGTTGCCCATGGTGCGGACGCAGGAATGTCAAACGAAGATTCCCCAGCGGAGAAACAATCACCATAAACGGCGTGCGTCGTCATATACGTGCGATACTGCGATGTGGCTTGTGCACATGGCGTGCTATAGCATGGGATTTCGCATATGGCGACTTAGTATGTCGTGGCGTGGTCAAGTTTCCAGGAGTGCACTAAATGAGCTACCATCTCGCGGCATACTTCGCCAGTGTGGACAACAGTGGCGATAGTGATGTTGCAGCGTTGACTGACGGTGTTCTGTCAATCCGCAACAATCACTTTGTATTCGCCGAGCCAACTATGTTGACATGGGCAATGGCCATGTCTGCTACGTTGGCGAGGGCGAGACTTTCCCAACCGTCCTTCAACGTTATCACTCGGCCGTACATTCGGCCGATTGAACAAAACGCGATACCGGCCAGCTTGCCCGGCGTTGCCGACTTTCACATGGAGCCGTTTCTACTTAGGACTAACGAAGAGTTGGCAGTGGAAGCCACGACCGGCGCGGCTTGCGGTGAAAACTTCACAACGCTAGTCGGCCTTACGGTCAACCCGCAACCGTTGCCAAGCGGCAACATCTTCTCGTGGCGCGGGACGGCGACAGCAACACTCGTCGCGAATACGTGGACCAACATCGGCACTATCACATGGGACAATTCGCTACCCGAAGGGGACTATGCCGTTGTTGGCGGCGAGTTCATTTCGACGGGGGCACAAGCCGGTCGTCTATTGTTTCCGGGCACGTCGGTCAAGTGGCGTCCTGGTGCTCCGGGACAAACTGACGTTGCAGGGCAAACTTGGCACTTGTTCCGGAAGGGTGGACTCGGCATTGAGTGGGGCCGCTTCAATGCTTTCGCACTTCCACAGGTCGAAATGTTGTCCAACTCGGCCGATACTGCCGAAGAAGTGTACTTGGACATTGTCAAGATCGGCTAACCATGCAAAAGCCAGGTGAGCTACATTGTCCGGGATGTCGCAGCAGAAACGTCAAGCTGCTGCGATTTCCCCGGACCGAAAAACCGCGTTCAGGTCTGTATCGGTGCCTGATGTGCGATCACACATTCACCGAACAGGATTCATGTGATGACTGGGATCACGAGAAAGAATGTTTCCGTGAGCTACCCGGAAAAGCTTCCGAATGATCTGTGGCAACATGTGTTGCGCGGTCTGGGTGGAATCATCAAGATCATAGAACGCAATGCGACACATGATCTACCTATGCGTTCCGAAGACTGCAAGGAATTGAGCAGACTTTCAGAAATGCTTGATGCACTTGCAGTAGCTTTGATCCGAAAATGGCAACGGTAACAGATCCATGTGTGTGGAATCCTGCGACAGAATCACTAGTGTCGCAGCGGACGATAGGTACAACCGCAACTCAAGTTGCCCCCATTGATTCGTGCCGCACCGTCATATCATTTTCTGCCATCGGCATGTTCGGGGCAATGGGACCTGTTGTGTTTTCGCCTCTACCAAAGGTCAATGATCAGCGCGTTGTCGCATTGGCTAATCGTGGAGAATTCATTGAGCTTAAGTCGGAATACTACGGCGCGTTAGTCGGAGGGGCATGGTATGCAATGTCTATTAGTGGCAGCATACCCGTTACAATTATCACTGCACGTTTAGCACGACCGAGGATGTTACAATGGGAGCAGCAATCGAGCTTGCAAGCAGTTTTGTCACAGCTGAACAAGTGTGTGTCGGTCTTATCAAGCTGTTACGAAAATCTCGCATCTCAACGCAACGTGTCATTGTTGGATCGACAATCGGCGAGTTCTTGCCAGCAAGCCAGACAAGAATCGCGTTTTTCCCCGGTCAGCCCGATTCGGGGACCGTACGAATAAGTATGAATCCTCGCATGGCTGCCGACGAAGGAATCTTGCTTGACTCAGCAGGTACGACGTCACCACTGTCATTATTCACGCTTGCCGGTATGGTGTTCGGCAACTGGTTTGCTATTGGTTCAACTGGCGGCCAAGTTGTTGATGTGACTATCGCAAACCTCGATTGCTAGAGGTCATTATGTCGCTCGGAGGGTTTGGCCCTAGCGGTGGCGGCACTGCCACGCAAAGCGTCGAAGTAATCAACATACAAAGACCGGGCACAACCATAACTGGAGCCGGGTTTCGCGCTGTTGGCAGTTTCACCTTGACTGGTGGCCTGTTATCGACTGGCAATGTACTGCTGGTCACGGCACAGATAGGGCGCGTGTCCGGCACTGGCAACTATAATGCACGAATATCATACGGGGGGAGTGTGGTCGCAACGCAAGTAAGCGGAATTCAGCAGCGTTTGATTAGCTGGTTTTATCTGTACGCAAACGGTGCTACAAATGCCCAACGTGGAGTTACATCGCAATGGGGGGCAGGAAATACGGAGGGCTCTGGTGGTGTGGCTGTTGATTCAACCGTTAATCAGACGGTCTTAATCGAAATGGACTTATCGACCGATGGTGATCAGTTCGTGTGTAGATTATTGCAGTCTGTATTATATAGGACGCCATAAATGAACAGCATACGAATATTCACGCCCGAAGACAAGAAACGCTTGCGTGGCGCTAAACACCGAATTACCTCGATCATAGAGGTTATCGACAAAGCTGAGCGATGCGGTGTGAACTGTCAATCACGTCGAGATCAGCTTAAGGATACTCTCGAGGTGCTTGACAACATCGAACGGGAGTTTATGGCAGGGATGTAGTGGACAGGGA
>CAZTKW010000458.1:0-3642 GCA_964614315.1 uncultured Pirellulales bacterium | reverse complement strand
GCTGTTCTTTCATCTTATTGGCTCCAAACTGATTGCGACAATCCGCATTGGTGCGGCGGCGCCGACCTTAACCATGACTCGGTAGTTAATTTCTTAGACTTTGCTCTCCTCAACCGCTGTTGCACCGAAGTTACTGAAGAATAAGCAGCCACTTTCACGGCTGACTCTTATTTCTTTCTTCGTGGGTTTCGTGAGCTTCGTGTTTAACATAAGATTTATTCTATCTTTAATTCTGTCTTTCTCAAAATCCGCTTAATCTGTGGCTAATTTCTTTCTTGCGCAGCCCACCCAAACCATCCATTTTAACATTTTTACCACTCTCATTTTGAGACCGGAATTTCCCCCAAAAAATCCATGCCCCCGAGGGGTTACCCATTTTAACATTGAACGAGGCATTTGTATCGGGTGTGCAATTTTGTACAAAAAACTACACAAAAACGAGTCATTTTTTCCCGCTTTCAACTCACTAAACCGCCTGTGTCATAGGTATCGAAAATAGAAAATTGCAAATTGATGAATCATTAAGTTTTAAAATTTTTCTTTTAAACAAATTACATGCCAAATTCACAGTTGAAAAAATGTGATACTTTTATATGATTTAATGCATCATTTTTTGACTTTTGTTTGCAAATTTAAGCGGATTGTTAAAAAATGTAAAATTTCAGGTACAAAAATTCAAAAATTTTGTCTTTTTTAAAATAGGGAAAAAAATGAAATATCACCCAAAGATTACGTTTATGGGGGCGGGAAGCACGATTTTCGCCAAAAATATTCTCGGCGACTGCATGTTGACCCCATCCCTGCAAAACTCACACATCGCCCTGTACGATATCGACCGTAACCGCCTTAAAGAATCAGCACTTATGCTCCAAAGCCTAAACAAAAATATCAACAAAAACCGCGCCAAAATCACCCCTCATCTCGGCATTTCGAACCGCCGCACCGCTCTCAAAGACGCCGACTATGTCATAAACGCAATACAGGTAGGTGGTTACAAACCAAGCACAGTTATCGATTTCGAAATACCAAAAAAATACGGCCTAAAACAAACCATCGGTGACACTCTCGGTATCGGCGGCATCTTCAGAGCCCTGCGAACTATCCCGGTAATGCTTGATTTTGCACGTGATATCGAGGATTTTTGCCCCGACGCCCTGCTAATCAATTACACCAATCCACTGGCAACACTGACAGCAGCCATGCTTCGTGCCACAAATGTTAAGACCGTAGGTCTTTGTCATTCGGTACAGGACTGTGTGCCCAGCCTGCTTAAAATGCTGAAAATGGACAATTCCGTCAAAAAAGTCCAATGGAAGATAGCGGGCATCAATCATATGTCCTGGCTGCTCGAAATAACCGACGACGGAAAGGATTTGTATCCCGAAATCAAAAGGCGGGCAGCAAAACTGAATCGAGAATCGCGAAAAAAAGGAGCCAAAAAACACGCTGATATGGTTCGGCTGGAAATGATGCGGCACTTTGGATATTACATTACAGAATCCTCCGAGCACACCGCTGAATATAGTCCCTACTGGATAAAAAGCCAATATCCGGGACTTATAGATGAATTTAATATCCCACTTGACGAATATCCTCGGCGATGTGTGCAGCAGATAAAAGACTGGGAGCTGCAGCGTGAGCAGTTGGTTCATAACCGGAAACTTTCACACAAACGCTGTCATGAGTACGGCTCGTACATTATGGAGTCAATCGAAACTGGAAATGTCTGCCGGGTTCATGGGAATGTTCTAAATAACGGTTTTATTCCAAATCTTCCGGCTCAAGCGGTTGTGGAAATCCAGTGTCTGGTCGACCGCAACGGTGTTCAGGGCTGTTTTGTGGGAGAATTACCCACTCAGTGCGCAGCTTTGAATCTAACAAATATTAACGTGCAGTTTATGATAATCGAGGCGGCTTTGACCGGCAGGAAAGAGGCCATCTATCAGGCGGCAATGCTCGACCCTCATACAGGCAGCGAGCTTGTTCTCGACGAAATAAAGCGGCTCTGCGACGACCTGATAAAGGCACACGGGGATATATTACCGAAGTATAAGTAGGGGCAAGTGATAAGGAACAAAAGGGCATTGTGCATAAATTAGCGAGACAGGTGCGGTTTTCGATAAATCCCTTTCTGGACGAAGACAGCAAAGGTTCTAATTCATTTTGCTCTCAGCCTGCGGGGGAAGGGTTATCGATATTTTTCGAATTATGCGTTGGGCTTGCAGGTGAAGTTGAGCCGGCTACGGGATTTGTTGTTAACGTGGTTGACGTTGACAGGTGCGTTCGACAATACGTTGTGCCGATTTTTGCCGAGCGGATAAGAAGGTATTTCCGAAAGGGCAAACATATCGGATTTCCGGAGATAGCCGGGCTTTTGAAGTCGGCGCAGGAGCAATTAAAGGATAAGTTCGGCAGGGCTATGGTAGCTGAATTAACTCTGAAGCTGAATCCTTTCAGGAAGGTGGCGGTTGATTGTGAGGACACAAAGATGATTTATTTTAGTGAGAAATTTGAATTTGCGGCAATGCATAAACTCTGGAACGACGATTTTTCCGATAGCCGTAATTTCGAGGTTTTCGGTAAGTGTGCAAATCCGACCGGCCACGGGCATAACTACATTGTTGAGGTTACTGTAAAGATGCCGAGAGGTGAGGAGTTTTGTATCTGTGATTTTGAAAAGACAGTGGATGATGAACTTATAAAACTGATTGACCATAAGAACCTTAATGCGGACGTAGCTTACTTTGCGAAGGCCAATCCGACTGTTGAAAATATCGCAGTTTTTGCCTGGGAACGAATCGCTGGTAAATTCAGTGATATTAAGCTGCACTGTGTTACCGTATGGGAGACAGATAAGACGTACTGCACATATTATGGGTCGTGAGCGGCTATTTGTATCACCAATCCGGACAGTCAGGTTTAAATCACATCATTTTAAGATTCTCATTAAGACTCATGAGAAATAAATGCATGGGCAAGCAAGTTTCAGGTACAGCCGATAAAAAACGCTTTTACGGTGTTCAGAAGGCGGTAACAGCAGGGATTAATTCGAGGGATGTTTTTATCTAAACGTCCGGATGGAAGGAAACAAGTATTGGGATTCGGAGGCATCGGAGCATATTGAACTTATGGGGTGTTGACAACGTATTGTTTTTGTTGAAAAACCGGCTTTTTAGCTTTCCCAGCATTTGCCTTTATTAAAGCTATCTTCTTTATATGTCGATACTTATGAAGAAGCAGAAGAGGAGGGTCAGGTTTTAGGATTGGGGGTAGCCGGGCCTTTTCGGCGCAACCGACGGGGACGGAGTGTGTCTAAACTGGTTATTGTTGTTTTTATATTGGGAAATCTTATATAGGTTCTTTATGAGGGTACTAATTACCAGGGTGTTTGTCGGACCTCATTGAAAGAGTTTTTTACCCATCAAACATAGGTTAAATAAAGCGGTAGTAATTCCTGTAGTTGTTACTCTAATATGCCTTTGCCCATTTGCCGGCAAAGCGTTTCATATAGATGACCCTATGTTTATCTGGTCTGCAAAGCAGATCCAAATCAATCCGGTAGATTTCTATGGTTTTTCGGTCAACTGGAGTGGTACCGAGCTGCCGATGGTGGAGATGATGCAAAATCCCCCAGCGGCCTGT
>CAZTKW010000457.1:2522-3647 GCA_964614315.1 uncultured Pirellulales bacterium | reverse complement strand
CAGCATCAAATTACTCCGCATACTAACTTTCACACCATATTCGGGCAATCCAAGCACTGCGTTGCGCGTAACCTCTGCACCTGTGCCCGCTGTTGTTGGAATAGCAATGTTGGGAACAGGATATTGAGTTAACGGCTTATTATCCCCAACAACCTCCAGATAATCCTCTAATTGCCCGCTATTGGTCAGCATTGCTGCAACCACTTTACCGGTATCCAGCGCACTTCCCCCACCGATGCTGATTACCAGATTGCTTCCGGCCTCACGTGCCTGTTTCACCGCTGCCTTTGCCATAGCGGCCGTCGGCTCGCCGGAGATGTTAAATGTGACACATTTTATCTTGCACTCATTCAACTCTTCAAGAAGCGCCTCTGCCCGTGCAGTAGTACTGCCTGTAACAACAAAAGCCCTGTCTCCCATCTCAGATGCTAATGGTGCAACTTCCCTGACGGCCCCTTCGCCGAAAATAATCCGCGCCGCGGTTGCAAATTCAAACCTCATATTACCTCTCTAAATGCAATATCCTGCAACTAATCCCACCCATGTTCATCAGGAAAAACATTGCTGTATTTGATACTCGTACGAGGTTCAGCCATCATATCGGCGACAGTATCCCGCCATTTCTGATAATGCGCCGTTTCCTTATGTAATGCCGGGTCATCGCAGGTACGATACACTTCCACCAGAACAAACCGTGTTGGGTCATCTCGTTGCTGTATAACATCGAATCTGGCGATACCCGGTTCTTCTATGCTCTTACGTGCATTTTTAAGTGTAGCTGCGCTGAAAGCCTCAACCTGTTCAGCCTTAACATTAACAAAAACATGGACTATAAACATAATATGCTCCCCGTAGGTTTTTAATTTCCAACACGTACATACTTTGTAATATAAATATAATAAACTCCGGACTTTTTCAATTATTATTGTTCAAAGACCGAATGCGTAACATTCAAAGATACTTACTGGTTACGGCTGGAATTATCAACACCCCCGTCACAAAGGTAAATTATACGGTCTGCAAACTCCTCTGGTCCGCTTGCATGTGTGACAACAATAACAGTTCCGCCCTCGCGGTGAAAGTCAGCTAAATATCCCAGAACTGTTGTTGCATTTTCCCGGTCAA
>CAZTKW010000457.1:0-2512 GCA_964614315.1 uncultured Pirellulales bacterium | reverse complement strand
TGTGGACGATTGAGCAACGCTCTGGCTACTGCCGTGCGCTGTTTTTCACCGGCGCTTAGTTGTGATGGTTTGTGAAAAGCCCGTTCTTCAAGACCAAACTGTTTTACTAATCGCTCCAATTCGCCTGTCACGCTGTTTCTGTCAGCCGCTCGGTTCGCAAGTGCTATGTTTTCAACAACATTCAAATACGGCACAAGGTAAAACAACTGGAAAACAAAACCAATATTCTCCGCCCTGAAATTCGCCCTCGCACGTATACTCATATCATATACATTCCTGCCATTTATACAAACCGTCCCGCTGTTCGGACGAAGCATCGCAGCGACCGTCATCAACAAGGTCGTTTTCCCGCTTCCGCTGGGGCCGTTGATAACAACAAACTCGCCTTTTTCAACCCGCATGTTGACTCTGTCGAGTGCTTTTATATTTCCTCTGCCGGTTCGATAACTTTTTGTAACGTTTTCAACAACAACCATATCTACTCCTGCCTCAGGGTTACCGCCGGATCCACAGATACAGCGTATGCCGTAGGGATAAAACTGCATATACAGGCAAATACCGGCGCCGCTATCAGTGACCACAAGAGTAAAGAATATTCAGCTTTTATCGCTGCCGCTGTTACCTTGAATATTTCCGGCCCGAATCTCAGGGCTAAGCCCGTTCCCAAAAAAAATCCAAAAACCGCCCCGAATAGACCGATTATTACTGACCTCCCAAGCAGTAGCAGCATAATTTTATACCAGCCATATCCCAACGCCCTCATTATCCCTGTTTCCTGCTGTCTGTCACGAACATTCATCATCGCTAGCACCCCAATCCATGCCCCGCAGGTAATAACAACAAATGGCATAATAAAACCGAAATACTTTTTCACCATTTGTCTCTGCTGTGTGCGAGCGGTCGCTATGGCTTTGATTTGTATCGTTTTCGCTTCCGGCAGAACCGAAGCCACCTCCTCTCTCAATATAGACAAAGGATTGTCGGTGGGGGCAAAACACAAGCAGTCGATAGCCTTAATCTCGTTTATCCGCCCGTTCAGCTTCAGTATCTCCTGAGCGTCGCGAAGATGGCACTGTATCCGTATATCATCGGCGTTGCCGCTTTCAGATAAGGTTCCGGCAACCGTCAACCTTTTTCCCTCAATATCAATTAAGTCCTCTTTTTTCAGTTCCAGCTTCCGGGCCAGCTCATAACCGACATAAGCTGTGCCCTCTGTAATCTCAAACGCCATTGGCGGCTTTTCGCGTCCCGGCGGACATATCTCCGGCGCAAGACCGGTCAGAATAACTTCAAGACCACGCCACTCTATCTTGCCCTGAAGCGTCGCTACAAGGTGGTTATAGGAAATACCCTTCTGAGAAGCGAAAATATCTATGTAATTCTCGGGCATAGTCTCCTTGGAAAAACCGGACATCCAGAATTTATTCATATCCGTCCTTTTGGGTATGATGCGAAGATTAAAACCCATATCCCGCATTAGTCGGGTTGTTTCCCTGTTCGAAGCCGTGCCCGCTGTAAAAAATGATATAAATAAAGCTACTGCCGTCACCACCGCCAAAAGACCGAGCATAAAATTGACCTTTCGATGACGAATTTCCTTAAAAATAAGACTCAGAATGCTCATTGTTTTCTAACCCCCGCTTTCAGGATGATAAAAAAGCCGGCACCTAAAATTAAAATCCCCAGACCCACAATGATATATAATGGCTTTTGCAGGCCTCCCTCAGCCCCCTCCGATACCAGCGGCTCCTGCAAAGGCTCAACAGCGCCTGGTTCCGGCGAAGCAATTTCATCAGCATCAATCTCTAACTCGCTAGTTTCCGAATTCGAATCGCCGTCAAAATCAACCACCAGTTCCTGGTACCCGAAAGGAACACCCGGATAGGATGAAGCTCCCATCCGAAGGATACGATTTATCTCCATCTTTATCATAGGATTTTCAGGGTCGAAGCCTAAACCTTTGGCTGCTTTCGCCTGAATCTCCTCGCCCCACCTCACCGGCAGCATTGTTCCCTGCATCAGGCTCCTGTCAAGACCGCATTCGCAGTCGGCCCCGATTACATAAAGTATATTTGCAATTATATTTGCGCTTATCTGTTCGCCTCTCATTAAAGGACCAATCCAACGAGCCCTTCCATAAATCACTGCCGCGCAAGGCTCATTTACGTCCTCGGCCTCTAGACCAAGGCTCCACAGCAACACCTTCTCTGCTGAAAACTCTCCGCGGCTTACTTCAACCAGCACCGGTGGCTCACCAATGGCCTTGGGCAGCAATTTCATTTGTCGTGTTATCGCACCAATTCCCTCAAGAGCTGCCTCACGGGCATTCTTATTTTCCTCCTCGTCCGGACCCTCTAACAACAATACAGCCGCATATACTTCACTTACCTGCCGAATGATTTCATCAATTTTAACCGAGGAAACAATATATTCTAGAGCAGTTAATAAGATTCTCTTAAAAGGCTGGTAGGTTTTTGTTACTGAAACGGTAATTTAATTTCCGTCAGGTGAA
>CAZTKW010000456.1:930-3648 GCA_964614315.1 uncultured Pirellulales bacterium | reverse complement strand
ATTCTTGAAAATCTCATTACTCTACCTCTTTAAAAAAGTCAGCATAATCAGCTAATAAGATGCTCCGCAAAATGGAAACTCAGGGGATTGACAACTCTCCTTAGTGACCATTCGCCTCGGCAAAGCCACTAAAATATAAATCCATATACAATTATATCCGTTTCTGTCTGCAAATCAAGGAAAAAAGAGGAAAAAGTGAGGTAAAGGGATTTAGCTCAAAGGGGAAAAAAGTAAGCGGTTTTGGAATAGTTCGAGTTTTGCGGAGGGCGAGACATTAAAGACTTTGTCCAATAGTAAGTAACTGGCTTCTGGGTAATTTACAATGGATACAAGGCTGTGATAACGGGGCGGTAGCCTGTTTTGGGCCTCTTTTGGGACAATTGGATTGACTAAGGGCAAGTTAATAATTATGATTTGCAAATACTGTTCGCTTAATACAAATAACCGAACTTACTAAATTGAGGTTTTAAGATGAATGTACTATTAATCGGCGGGGGCGGCCGTGAGCACGCAATAGCGTGGAAACTGGCCCAATCCAAAAACCTAAGCAAACTCTATATCGCCCCGGGTAATCCCGGCACAGCCAAATGCGGGGAAAATGTGGATATCGGCGCAGGCGAGAGCGATAAGTTGATTGATTTTGCCGTGCAAAATAAAATAGGGCTTGTAGTGGTCGGACCGGAGGACCCGCTTGCAGCGGGAATCGTCGATGCGTTCGAGGCGGCGGGAATAAAGGCGTTCGGACCAAGCGGCGGGGCGGCAAAACTCGAAGCGGACAAGGCCTTCGCAAAACAATTGATGCGCTCGGCGGCAATCTCCACCGCTGAAGGGCAGATATTCGACAGGTACGAGGACGCCAAAGCATATATCGCAAGCAGGGACGAGGCAGTAGTGATAAAGGCGGCAGGACTTGCAAAAGGCAAGGGTGTCTTTGTTTGCGAAGACCCTGCCGATGGGATTATCGCGGCTGAAAAGATAATGCGTGATAAGATATTCGGTTCGGCCGGGGACAAACTCATCGTCGAAGATAAGCTTCTGGGCGAAGAGGCTTCGATACTTGCTTTCGTGGACAGTAGAAATATTTACGTTATGGAATCGTCGCAGGACCACAAACCAATCGGCGACGGCGACACGGGGCTTAATACCGGCGGGATGGGAGCCTATAGTCCGGCACCAGTGGTAACCGAGGAAATGATGAGCCAGATTGACCGCGAGATTCTCGTGCCGGTAGTGGATGGGATGAATCGAAGCGGAACACCATACAAGGGAATACTTTATGCGGGGATTATGGTCACTGCCGGCGGACCGAGAGTACTGGAGTTTAACGTTCGGTTCGGCGATCCAGAAACCCAGCCCATACTGATGAGGCTGAAAAGCGACCTGCTTGAAGTGATGCTGGCGGTCTGCGACGGCAAGCTGGACGAGGTCGAGTTAGAGTGGGACCAGCGGCCAGCTGTTTGTGTGGTCATCGCATCAGGCGGCTACCCGGGCGATTATGAAAAGGGCAAAAAGATAACCGGCCTCGACCAGGCCGGCAAAATCAAAGATGTTGTTGTTTTCCATGCCGGCACCGCTGAGAAAAACGGCGATATCGTAACTAACGGCGGTAGGGTCCTCGGTGTAACCGCTCTGGGAGATACTATCGCAGAGGCAAAAGCAAAGGCTTATGAAGCTGTAGATATAATAAAATTCGACGGCGCCTACTGCCGGAGAGACATTGCGGACAAGGCGATAAAAAGACAAAGTAAAAATTGACCGCATAGAACTCTGCGACAAAAAGTAAAGTCTGTGGTTAGAAATAAATTATTAAAATCCGTTTTTGTTCGCCGGCTTCTCGGTGCACTGGTGGTCGTCGGCATCTTATCTGTCGTTCTCGTTCTGGCAGATAAGATTTTGCCAAAAATTGCCATCAGCCAGATAGCCGAACTGACCGGCGCACAAATCGAGGCTAAATCGGTTGATGTGAGCTTTGACGCCTCGGTCTTTATCGAAGAACTCGTAATCAGACCAAAACAGCAGGGCAAATACGACAACACCATACTCAAAGCAGACACCGTGTACGGAAAATTCAGCTTCGGCAGTTTGTTGTTACTACGGCCGAGACTGAAAGAATTAAGTATCAACGGTTTTGTTTTTGACGTTCAACAGGACCTGGATACAGGAATATGGAACCTGGCCGCTCTTGAGATAATCTACCCTGAAGGAAGGGCGGGGAAAATGCCCCTTATTTACCTAAACAGCGGGGTCCTGCAATACAGCAAGGTCTCAAATGCCGATGCTAAAGTTGCTATGGCATTGCCGATTGACGCCGAATTCGGTCCTGCCGAAAAAGGACAGGTCGGTTATAATTTTACCCTGACAACAGCCCAAATGGGTTTTTTCGGCGAAAGCATACTCATCGGCGTCTGGAAACCCGGAGTGGTTACCATTACCGGAGCAATTTCATCAGAGTATATACCCGCTTTCGAGAAGTCCTGGAAGATAAATGTTATAGATGCTGAACTGAAGTATAAGCAGACGGGGATTTATTCGGTGGCCGTTAAAATAATGGATTTCCTGTACACAAATCGGCCGGTACTCGATAGGCCTGTATTAATCAGGCCGAAGTTTTTGGATAAACTCGGCGCTGTTGCTGTCCTTCAAAAATTTTATGATCGGTACCGCCCTGCCGGCCGAATCGATATCGAGCTTGAGGCATCAGGTAATCTGGGGAAACCT
>CAZTKW010000456.1:0-920 GCA_964614315.1 uncultured Pirellulales bacterium | reverse complement strand
AATTTGCAAAACCTGGCTGAAAGTAAATTAAAAGGCAAAATATACTGTAAGGACGTTTCCGTATACGACCGCAACTTCCCGTACAAAATAGAGCATATTGCCGGAGGTATCGATTTCACCGAAAAAAGTATCTCGTTGAACAATCTGAGCGGTGAGCACAAGGACGTTGAGCTTTTCTTTAACGGCTGGTTCCGGGACTTCGGAAAAAATCGAAAGTCTCAATACCGGATTAAAAGCGAAAATATGGCTTTGGATGACGACCTCTATAGCGCGCTGAGCACAAAACAGAAAAAATCATGGGCGGCTTTTTCCCCGAGCGGCCTTGCAGCCATAGAATATGTTTCAGACTGGGACCCGGAGGCCGGCAAAAAAAGAACTTTGGCTGTTGACTTGCTTGATGCCGAAGCTGCTTACCATCGTTTCCCATATCGATTGAAAAATCTCACCGGAAAGCTCTTCTTTGACGATGATAGTACAAATCTCTCGAACCTGGTTTCACAATTCGACAAGCGCAAAATAACCATTAACGGCAAAGTGACAGAACGAAAAAGTGATAGGCCGATATACAATATCTCAATTAAAGCAAACGATATTCCGCTGGATTCGATGCTGGCCGAAGCCCTGACCGAAGGACAAAGGAATCTGTACAATCGATTTTGCCTCGGCGGCATAGCCGATGCCAAGGTCAGGATTCTTACGCCGCAAAATGTCGGCCCAACGACTTTTACCGCAGATGTTTCCCTCCGGGAAACTTCATTGAAAGTAGATAAATCCGAGCAGGTTATTTCTGACGCATCCGGCAATGCTGTTTTCACGCCCGATTCGATACAGATTGAAAATTTGCAGGGTAAATATGCTGAAGGAGCCGTCTCTTTGGATGGGCAAATTTGGCCGCCGCGCAAAACAGACGAGCAATTGCG
>CAZTKW010000455.1:0-3652 GCA_964614315.1 uncultured Pirellulales bacterium | reverse complement strand
ATCGGGACATTTATACCTGCACATGGCCTTGTATAGATGTGGATGATGCACAAGTGCTCGGAGACGTTCCGGCAAAGGCTCGTATTCAGTTGCGCGGACAATCTTCTGACGTACAAGGGGCTAGTGATATTGACGGATATATCAATCGTTTCATTGTCGGTTTGCGGTCAATTTCCCGAGGGGCAAACTTTTCTGCATTCATCAACTTGGCACAGGAGCAGAATCCAGCCAACGTAAGCGCAACCGTCGATCCATTCAATAGTTGTGCTTGGGATGTTTACGAAACAGCTCCTGCTGGCGAATGTATTTTGTATAGTGAAGCTGGTCTTTTGCCTGGAAGGCTCCAGGAGTTCTGGGTTAGCATTACAAACGCAGTGACAGCTAAGGGATACATTGGCGATTACCATGCCTTTTTGCGGTATCTAGTCCCTACCGGGAGTGACGGCGATTTGCGAATGTGGGCACGTCCCGTTTCCGGTGGAGGTGATTCATTATCTATAGGGCCTTTCGATTTGAACGCTAGTGGCGAATGGGAGGCAGTTGATTTGGGGCCATTAACACTTCCCAACCCACCCATCCTTCACGCAGCAGATAGCCCACAAGGGCATGTTTTATATTTCGATGTAGAGAATACTGTAGCAGCAGCTCGGACAGCACGTTTCTTTGATCTGATCCTCTTGCCAGCAGATGAATCATTGGTAGACGTATATGAGGACATTACGGCCTCTAGCACTGGCGGTTCTCCGTTAATCAGAGAATACCGTTTAGATATAGATAGCGCAAGAATTCCATTAGTTCCGATCATTAGTTATCTGCGAAGATACACGTCTCCGACAATCATTGCTAACAGCTTTATGACTCATGCTGCTGGGCCGGTCATTCTACAAGCGAACGCGGACCAACGGATATGGTTTTTCATGATGCGGAACGATGGATTGACGACGATTCCGCGCTATTGCGAGCCATTCTTGTCCTGCACGGTGACTTGCGAGGCGGCCTATCAGTATCAATCTTTGCGGGGGGCGCGATGACGACGCCAAGTCTATACGAGACTACTGGACTATCCGCGCATCTATTCAAGCCGAGGATTGCCTTAACCGTAGGTAGCCCTAACTCAGTAGTCTATGACCCGCAAGGCAGCTTATTCGAGACTGTGACAGACAAACTATTAAACTATAGCCATGGGATAGAGGCTATAGGTGGATTCTGGAATGCGAGTCTTGATGTGGGTATAGACATGATGGACGTGGATAAGTGGTATCAAGGTGCGTTAGGTTGCCATCTGCTAGTTACGGACCATTCGCAATCAGTCGCTTGGGAAGGCATCGTAGACACTATGACATTGACGCTCGGGCCGCTGACCATTATGCGCGGGCCGATGACTGACCTGGCAAACAGCGTCCAGGTGATGTACTCAATCATGGACACGAGCACGACGCCACCGACCACAGGAATACGCAAACGCACGGCGTTGACAGAGGATAATGATTCACAGCGATCTTTCGGGATATGGCCAGGGATCGTATCGGCGGCGGGCATGACTGACGCAACGGCTACACAGCTTAGAGACCGTTGGATCCGGGAACGAGACTATCCTATGCAAACTCAGACATTGAACCTAGCGGGCAGTGGCCAACCGCCGACAGTACGCCTAAGTTGCCTTGGCTATGTAGCAGCGATGCTCGACTATCCCTACGAGCAGACGGCGGCGACAGGAACCGGCAACTTATCGGACAAAATCAATGACGTGCTAGACGCGGACCCGAATGCGGTGTTCAGCTCGGCCAACGCGGACGTGACGGCGAACACCCTGGCGGTCAAGGTGTACGAACGGGACAACAAAAGCGCCTGGGCGATACTGAAAGAACTCATCGCCCTGGGCGACGCGACCTACGCCAGGTACATCGGCGGTGTGTATGAGGACAGGAAGGTTATCTACGGACCTATTCCAACGGACGTGGAATACAAGGAGGCGGCTATCGATAACAGACAGACGGTACAGACCATGATCGGACGGACAGTGTTCCCTTGGGCGGTCCGGCCTGGAAAGTGGTTGATGAACACAAGTTTTCTCGTGGGCCAAACCTACGAGGGCGCGCCAAGGGAAGACCAGCGGGTCATGTTCGTAGAGTCCGTTTCGTACACAGCTCCTTGGAGTTTGCAACTGCGAGGCGGCAAGACGGACACGACTAGCCAGTTACTAGGACAGTTGGGATTGTCGGGAACAGGATCATAAGGAGGAAACATGAAGATTTGGAAGAGTTTCGTGGCGTTTCTTGTAGTGCTGGCAGCATTGCTTTTCGTATACGTAGCCGCCGCGCAGACCAAGATTGACTTGCAAGTGGGCGTTCCCTATCCGCCGCCAATAGAACCCACGGCAATGCCTAGCCCGGAGTCGTGGGCAGTACGTAGCCTGCACATCTGGCTCATAGCAGATTCAGACGATAGGTTGGCCGAAGCATGGCCGTCATTGGCTAGACCAGATCAGCAAGTGGAAATCATCATACAGGCCGAGGACGGGACTATTCGATTACATGGCCATACTGATTTCTACACTGGCGACGACGACGGGAAACGGTATCATGGAATACTTGTAGTAGGAGGCGAATGATGGCTTATAGCGTCGAAATCACCGTCAAAGTGCGCAACGACACGCAGGTGGTCATCAAGGAAGAATCGATCAAAGTGGAAGCGCCGAAAGAGGTACTCCCGAGCATACCCTGGGCGCAGAATGTCCAAGAGTTGATGAACAACATCGTGCGCGAACTGCAAGCAGGAGCGTAACGTGCCAGTAAACCGGCGCAATGACGAACGGCCCGATCTCTTACTCGCCGACCTGATGGGCAACAAGTTCGCCAACATGCACGAACCCATCGGGGACTTCGGCATCTGGAACGGACAATTCGAGCAGGAGCCCGGATCAGAGCACCCGTCGGACGCGCCGGAGGGCTGGGAGAACATGCCGGAAGGCAACGGAACCGTGACACGCGTTATCGGAGGGCTAGCCGGTAACTGGTGCATGAAAGGCGGCCAAGTCGGGACTGGGCGTGGCGGACGGCTTCTCAGCCTCAAATACATCCCGGTGGACGAAGCCCGGGACTATTATGTTTCGGCAGCGTTCAAAGGATCGTCGGCAGCGGCGACGGTTTACCTAGGCTTCTATGCCTATGATGCGAATAAGACGTTCATAGGCACGCCTTATGCCGTGAGCAACGTCACTCCAGGAACGTCCTGGAAACGCTATCAGCGAAACATTGGGCCAAATGGAGACGTAGCCTGGACTGCAAACACGCGCTATGCCAGGGTGATTGTCATTCTGCAATGGGACAATACACAGACGAACACCTGGTCCTACGTGGACGACGTGCAGTTCGGGCAGTTGAAGAAGACCTATTCGCCGCTCATTCGTTTGGTGAACGACCGGATAACAGATTCAAATCAGCGCAACTTTACAGCACAAGCGTACACGCTACACGTTGGCTCGCCGATAACGTTGACGTTAGAAGAGCCGGGCTACATCTGGGTCTGGTATATGTTTTCCGAATGGGGAAGCGCAACGCGCGGGCAAGCAGCCTTTAACAAAATTTTCGTGGATGGCGGGGCATTGAACCCGGGGTTGGTGGCAGGATCAGTTGCCGTCTCACAAGAGTAT
>CAZTKW010000454.1:0-3660 GCA_964614315.1 uncultured Pirellulales bacterium | reverse complement strand
CAAATCGGACAAGGCATGACGGGGACAACTCCAAGCAATCTAACCTCTAAAGAACAGCTATTTAATAAATGGCTAGAGACACAAACAAATCCATCCACAGATGCAGGGACAAAATTTAATGCCTGGGCGCAAAGCCAGCAACCCGCAAGCGAACCGCCTTTACGGGTAGACCTTCCTACAAGCGCGGGGCTTAAATACAATCCTTTAGATTTGAAACGAGGAGAAAAGGCGATTGATTTAGAGGCAAAGAAGCAAGAAATCCCCCTGGATGTTGAGGAGAGTTTTCGCAAAAAGATGTCTGATACTCTGGGAGAAAAGGCGGGAGATGCCTTTCGCCTTATTAACTCTTTAAGAACCCAGATGAGTTACTTTAAGCTCGCAGATAAACAGTTCGGAGCAACAGGAACTAAATTAGGGGTTATGGGGGATATTTCCAAGATGAAATTTGCTCCTAGCTCAATTAAAAAAGAATATGCCGACCTTGCTGGGGCGCTAGGGCAACAGGAAGAAGTTCCTATCGGGGCTTTGAAGATTATATCAGGTCAGGCAAGATACGTTGTTGACTTAGCTGAAGCATTAAGAAAAACTTTCCCAACTGTTTACAATGTCAAAGAACAGCGGGTTAACATGGCGGCTCAATCAGCTAGGAATATGATGTCTCTTATGATTGCTTTAGTCAATGGCTGGGTTACGGCAGATAAATTAAAAGATATGGGGATAGACCCAAATCAGGAATTTTCAGGGTCAGAGGCAGATTGGGCAACAGCAAAAACTATTCTTGGCGGATTAAAATTAACAGATGCCCAAGAAAAATTATTAGATGAAACCGTTAGGTATGTTATTGACGCCCCAACAGCGAAGTCCTTTAAGGATTTGACAGCGCCTAAAACCATCCAAGAGCAAGCGATGGAGATATTGAGAAAAAGGAATAAAAAATGAATCCCTTAGAACAATTATCTACCGGGGATTTGGAGAAATTATCCAAGAATAACCTTCAGGGGATGTCTAACGCTGGGTTAGAAATAATTTCTAAAATGGAGGGGGATTTAAGCCCACAACCTAAGCGTACTGGCAAAACTTCTTTTATCCCTGAATACCAATCGGTCGAGCAGGAGATTGCTCAACGTAAACCTGTGGCATCTACTCTTGGCGCAAAAGATTTAATGCGGTTTGCTCAATCTACACCATTTGCAGGAACTCCTGCTTTCCCGCTTATGAACATAGGCGCTGGTCAAAAACTTCTTCAAACCCCTTATGAACGATTACAGGCATTTGTAGCCAATCCTGTGATGAAAGCCCAGGAAGGAGTGTTTTCCCCGGGCCAGCTTATGTCAGAATCAGGGAAAGGGCTGACAGGGGAGAGATTAGGTCAGTTAGGGGATGAGTGGGCAAGATTAGGAGTACCTCGATGGGCGGCTAACTTTATGGGGATGGTTGAAACTATCGGTCTTTCAATGGGGGCACAGAAGGGCTTGACAAGACTTTCTAAATCTCTGCCTAGGATAATGACAGGCAACTGGACAAAACAACAAGCTGTGGATACTAAAAAAGCTGTTGAAGCAATTAACCAAGATGTCTCAAAGATGTATACCAAAGCATATGGGAAGGAAGTTAATAATACGGTGGATAAACAAAGAGTTACAACACTAGTTCAACAAACACCTAAAAGTTTGCGTAAGAAGTTTTTTGAGAAAGCAACATTTAAAGAAATTACAAAAAGAGATGTTTCTGTTATTAAAAAATCAGATGGGATTGTGGATGTTGCAAAAACACAGTCAAATCTTCCTCAAGTAAAAAGGGGATATGTGCGGTTATATCGCGCTGAAGGTGGAAGATTCAATGCACAAGATGTTTGGAATAAAAAAGATTGGAAATTACCCAAAGGATATGTCGAAGGAAATTCTGAATTTTATACACCTGATTTAAAATACGCTGATTATTACAGAACAACTTATGGGGGCGGGGCAAAAATTAAATATATTGATGTTCCTCAAAATATTATTTCAAAAACGAATAACCCGCTTGAGGTCGTTGTTAAAAAATCTGATTTAAAATCTGTTTTGGATAAAGATTACACCGTTAAAGAACTTCAGGAAACAATGAAGAAAATCAATACCGAAATAGGCCAATGGAAAGCTGACCCTAAATTCAACCCCAAGAGATTACAGGATTTAAAACAGAATGTTAAAAAGTTAGTTCTTGATTCGGTTAAGCCGGAAACAAAAGCCAAGGTCTTACAGATAGACCCAATCTATGAAGAAACCCAAAATAAAGGGAAAGCGATTCTTAGGATGGTTTGGAATGAGAAGACAAAGACCTATAAAAGCAAGCCAATGGCAAGCTTATTTAAAGACAAGGAAAGAATTGCAGAGCAGGATGTATTCAGGGATTTAGCGATGAGGTCTCCGAAGCTGGCGCAGGTAGTTAAGAATATGGATAAATATAAGGCAAGAGAATTGTTTAAAAAGAGGACGGAAAGACTTGCCCCATGGATAGCTGGGGGGATGCTGGGGGGAGCGGGGGCTTCTAAATTACTACGACTCAGTAAGTAGCACGTAAATTAACCCCACAACTCCGCCTATAATGCCTCCAATAATTATATAGATAATCATGTTCTAAATATACCCTCAACTAAAGGATTTGTCAAGATGGAAAAACTTGTTGAGATTTCGAGGCATTACGGCCTGGATGTCAGGAAATTGACCGAAGAACAGAAAGGGTATTTAACGGATATATCCAATTGGGCAGAAAAAGATTTATCGGAATATCCTAAAGATTACATAAAAACGTGGAACTGGCTTAAAACAAAGAAGGTTCTTAATGGACGAAATCACTAGTACATCAACATTACCGCCTTTACCGCCTATTAAGATTAGCAAAATGGCTTTGATGAAGGCGATTATAGAATCTGCGCCAAGGACTAAGCCTGACCCTAAGATGGCGCCGGCAGAATGGAAGCCGAAAACAACCAAGCCTAATTTAGATACGGCAAGGGCAGAGCCGAAAGAAAAGGTTACCCTTAAAGACCAGCCGTCAGAAGAAATTAAAGAAAAGGTTGTCCAGCCGCAACCTAAAGAAGATATTTTTACGTCAATCAAGAATATTGAGGGTATCCATATTGATATATATGAATACTTTGACATAAGCCCTTCTCTGGCGACTCATAAGGATATTGAGAGGTTAAAAGACATACATGAATGGGTATTTGAGAAAACGAAGGATTCAAAGCAGGCTTTAAGAAAAATTGAGGATATAGAAATAATGTTAGGCAGAAGTGAATTAGGGGAATCAAGACTTAACAAGATTTGGAACCATATTAGGATAAGAAAGATTATATGACGAAAAGACTTACTCCCATAGATTGTGCCCACGCCAAAGAGTTCTTTCAAAACAGCGGGGCGGTAGATGAGCTTGATTTCTGGCGGCAACTATCAGGTATCCATGGGACTGTTTATGACTGCATGAACCATTATCTAAGGTCTTTGGGGTATCAGGGTAAACTGGATGATATGATGAGGGTTTTTCTGCATGACATGACAGGGATATTCGGCACGACTTATGATATGGCGAACGTGTTTTTTAATAGTAAGTACCAAGTTATTCAGACTGAAGACGGATTGACATTACAAACAGAGGACGGGAGGGTGATTGAATTAGAAT
>CAZTKW010000453.1:0-3668 GCA_964614315.1 uncultured Pirellulales bacterium | reverse complement strand
TTCTTGGCCATTGCATTTCCTTTTTTGGTGTTGCCTATTTTGGCCAGATTATGATGTTGCTTTATTTGACTTTGGCAATAGTGGGAAGTGTTTATCAGATTTTGACTTTGGAAAATCAACTTTTTTGTCCGGTCAGCTACAATTGTATAAAAGGAGAGCATTTTGCGAATTTATGGACATATCGATAATCATAGTTAATTGGAATACTCGAGATATTTTGAAGAATTGTCTTAAATCAATTTACGCTCAGACACAACATATGAGCTTCGAGGTAATTGTCATTGACAATGATTCAAGCGACGATTCGGCTCAGATGTTGAAAAGGGAGTTCCCTAAGGTCATTCTTATAGAGAACTCTGAGAATCGCGGCTTTGCGGCAGCGAATAACCAAGGTATGACTGTGGCCAAAGGGCGATATGTACTTTTGCTTAATAGCGATACCCTTATACTTAATGATGCCCTTTTAAAAACTGTTGCTTTTGCTGATGCACATCCGGAAGCAGCCGTTGCGGGCTGCCAAGTTCTAAATTCAGATGGAACATTACAGCCCACTTGTTTTATGTTTCCATCAATAGTGAATATGCTTTTGTCTGCCAGCTATTTATATAAAGTGTTTCCCAAGAGTAAATTTTTCGGCAGGGAACTTATGACTTGGTGGGATAGGTCAGATGGGCGAGAAGTAGATGTTGTAACAGGTTGCTTCATGCTGGTCAGGCGAGAAGCGATAGATCAGGCAGGGATGATGGATGAACATTTCTTTATGTATGCCGAGGAAACCGATTGGTGTTACAGATTTAAGCAAATGGGATGGAAAATTATCTTTACTCCTGAAGCTGAAATCATTCATATAGGTAGTGTTAGTAGCAGTCAAAGACATCATCAAATGATATTACAAAAACAAGCAAGTATGCTTATTTTTATACGAAAGCACAAGAATTGTCTGACCTATATGGCGGCGTGTTTTTTGGCTGCGATATGGTTTCTTGTCCGAATTCCCTACTGGCTCAGTAAAGCATTACTATCAAATCAGGGAAAGAGAAGATATATATTAACTGCACATACATACTTGATTGGTGCAGTTAGGTCTGTATGTGGTATTTCTGCACTATATATGGAAGAACAATTTGGAAACGATGAAAGAGATTGATATTGTTTGTTTCGGTGACAACGATTGGTGGTATCATAACCGTGGTCACATGGATATCCAGTTGATGCGGTGTTACGCAAGAACACGAAGGATTCTGTACGTAAATTCTGTCGTGATACGCAAATTGAATATCCATGAAGGGAAGATGTTTATACATCGGGTAAGACGCAAACTACAAAGTATTATGCGCGGCATGCAGCCATCAGGTGTGAAGAATATGTTTGTATATAGCCCGTTTACCATGCCTGTCCATCATATAAGGTTTGCCAGAGAATTCAACAATCTGGCTCTAAGAATGCAAATACATCGTTGGTTACGAAAGCTTGAAATGAAAACGCCTGTTATATGGGTAGCATGTCCTGGGGCGGCGGAGACTGCAGTCAAACTACCGAGAATCAAGTTTGTTTATCAGCGATCGGATTGCTACGAGGAGTTTCCAGGAATAGATGCAAAGCAAGTAAAACAATATGACCGGTTGCTGAAGGAACATGCCGATCTTGTAGTATATGCGAACAAAGCACTTATGGCCAAAGAGAAATCACAATGCCGAAAGGTTATTTATCTTGATCATGGCGTTGATTACGATCTTTTTGCAAAAGCACATCAAGACAATAGTATTCCAGACGAAATGCGATATATACCCCATCCTATTCTTGGATTTTATGGAGGAATTGATGAGCATACGTCAAATATATCGCTTATAGAGGAAGTGGCTGATTTGTTACCGGATTTCTCTGTGGTATTAATCGGAAGTTCATCTGTGAACTTGGCGAATCTAGCGTCACGTAAGAACGTATACATACTGGGACAGAAACCATACGAACAGATCTCACATTATGGTAAATGTTTTGACGTATGTTTTATGCCTTGGCAATATAATGATTGGATAGCAGCCTGTAACCCGGTAAAACTAAAAGAATATCTCGCACTTGGCAAACCAGTTGTATCCACGCCATTTAGTGAATTAAATAATTATGAGGAGCTGGTTGAAATTGCTGATAATGCAGAATCATTTGCTCAAGCAGTAAGGAAATCCTTAGAAGAAGATAGTCCTGATAAGGTCTCCATCCGTCGTGACAAAGTTGCTGACTGTACATGGGATGTAAAATCTAGGACTGTATTGCATACCCTATTTAAAACATGTAATTAAGAGAGTAAAGCATTGTTGAAGAGAAGGCAGATACAAATTATTCCCGAAGATATAAAACGCGTGAGTCTTTATGACATGATTAAGACGGTGTGTGCCACAGCTGTTTGTGGATTGCATATCTGTTATAGCAATAATTCCTATGATCTCCCCCATACGGTCAAGATTAACCAAAACAATGAATGTGTAACTGAAGGATTCAACATCCGATATGCTGCCATTAGTCAAATTGGCATAGCAAGATGGCTAAAATACCACCCGGACGACGAATACCGTCTGCCTCAATTATGGTCGCGCATAACGGATAACTTTGATAAAATTACAAACATAGGTGATTTGGCGTTATCTGTTTGGGCTGGTGCACAAAGCCATGTCGATAATTGCAATCAATTTGTGGAAATGCTTAGAAAAATTTGGATTGGACAAGCTGACCTTTGTAATGCAGTAGAGTTGGGTTGGGTAATCCAGGCATGTACGATTGTCCTCAATGAGATAGAGAACCTTAGCTATGATTTGGAGACGGTGCTTGCTGATGCATATAAGCGTTTGGTCATACTTTTCAATGAAAAAACAAATCTTTTTTACAGGCACATTCGTTCAACTTTAGCAGAAATTATCAGCAAAAGGATAGCATGCTTTGCTGACCAGGTATATCCAGTATTGGCCTTAACAAGTTATGGTGTGATCTGTAATAATCAGAATAGTATCGAAATTGCATCGAGAGTAGTGGATCAATTATGTCGCCACCAAGGTCCATTGGGACAGTGGTGGTGGCATTACGATGTTCCTGGCGGAAGGATCTGCGAGGAATATCCAGTGTTCTCAGTACATCAAGATTCCATGGCCCCTATGGCAATTCTGGCGAATGACGTGGCAACCGGAAAAAGCCATTTGAAAGAAATTGAACATGGAATGCGGTGGTTATACAGCGTCAACGAACTAAAGGAGAATTTGGTATTGGACGAGAGAGGAATCATCTGCCGTGATATCGAAAGGCGTGAACCAGGCAAACTCTCACGTAACATACGTGGCATTTGCTGTGTTGCAGGCTGGAATGGTATGCATCGTTTTCTGGGTAGAGTTTTCTCTGACTTTTGTAAAAACCAGGAGTGTCGACCATATCACCTAGGATGGATTTTATACGCATGGGCAGACTATGTAAACAGGGAAGAATTGCATACAAAGCAATCAAGATAGATATGGTTTCAGATTGCCGCACAGTAGAGATACTTGGTATAGATATTGCCGCAATAAGTATGGGGCAGTTGATGAATATATGTGAAAAAAATATTAAGAATCGTTCCAACTTGTTGTTGGGAGTGGTTAATGTGGCAAAAGTTGTTAACTACCATAAGGATGCAGAACTTAGAAAAA
>CAZTKW010000452.1:1614-3671 GCA_964614315.1 uncultured Pirellulales bacterium | reverse complement strand
GCAGTCTGTTCTTCAAGCTGTGCCTCAATCTCGGCCCTCTTGTCTGCTTCGACTTTTACCATCTCCTCAGCCTCGGCTCTCAATTTGGCTTCGGTCTCAGCTTTGCCTTTAATTTCATCAAAAGTTTCGGCATAGAAATTAACTTTCTTCTCCAATTCATCCTTAGCCTGAATTTCACTTTCGGCTCTTGCTTCCGCCCTTGCCTTTGCTTCAGCTTCACTTTTTGTTCTCTCTTCAGCTCTTGCCAACGCTTCACCGTAAGCTCTGGCTTGCTCCTGGGCTTCTGCTTTTGCTTCTTTTTCAGCTCTTACTCTTGAGTCCCTTTCCGCTTCGGTCCTTTCCTCAGCCTCAATCCTGGCTCTGGACTCAGCTTCTGCTTTTGCTTCGGCTTTAATCCTTTGTTCGATTTCAAACTTTGCCTCTTTTTCTGCTTCGGCTCTGGTCTGTTCTTGAGCTTCTACTTCTTTTTCGGCCTTAAGCCTTGCTTGAGTTTCTGTTTTCAGCTTTTCCTCAAGTCTGGCCAATATTTCACTATAGGATCTCGCTTGCTCATGGGCCTCCGCATTTGCTTTCTTTTCAGCATCAATTCTCGCCTCGGCTTCCGTTTCAGCTCTTTCTTCTGCTTCAATTCTGGATTTGGATTCGGCTTGTGCTCTTGCTTCAGCTTTGCTTCTTTCTTGAGCTTCAGCTTTTGCTTGTTCCTCGGCTTTGGCTAATGCATCAGCATAGGCCTTCGCTTTTTCTTCTGCTTCGCCTCTTAACTTAACCTCCGATTCAGCTTTTGCCTCAGCTTCTTCCTGAGATTGGGTATATACTTCGGCCTCTTTATCGAATTCCGATTTGACTTTAGCTAACGTATTAGCAGCCTCAGACCTGACCTTTGCTATCGCTTCGGCCGCTTCAGATTCCATCTTTTCTCTTTGTTCGGCAATTGCTTCTGCAGCTTCAGATTTGATCCGAGCTATTTGTTCTTCATAAGCTTCTAACTTTTCTTTCGATTCAGCTTCTATATTTGTCCTTTTTGCAAGTTCTTCTCGGGCCTTCTGTTCTGCATCAACCCTCAATTTGCTCTCATCCTTTGCCTTTGCCTCAGCTTCTTTACTGAGAGCAGCGTGTACATTGGCTTTTTCTTCTGCTTCGACTCTCAACCGGCTTTGCATCTCAGCTTGTTTTTGTGCTTCTGCTCTGGCTTGGGCTTCTGCATCAGCTCTTGCCCGGGCTTCTTCCTGGGCCGCAGCGTAAGCCCGGGCCTTTTCTTCTGCCTGGGTTTTCAACTGGGCTTGTGTCTGGGCTTGTGCCTCTGTTTTTTCCAGAGCTTTGGTATAAACCTCAACCTCTTCTTCAAATTGCGATTTGACCTTAGACAACGTATCAGCAGCTTCAGCCTCGACTTCTGCAACGGCATCTACAGCTTCAGCTTTCAATTTCGCTCGTTGTTCGGCCATTGCTTCTGCTGCATCAGACCTGATTTGGGCTATCTCTTCTCTATAGCCTTCTATTCTTTCTCTCGCTTCAGCTTCTTCTCTTGCTCTTTCTTCCGCTTCTTCTTGGACCTTTTCTTCTGCCTCAACTATCAATTTCGCATCGTCTCTCGCTTTTGCTTCAGCCTCTTCAATGAGCCCGGCATAGGTCTTGACTTTTTCTTCAGTTTCGGCTCTTAGGTTGGCTTCAGCCTCGGCTTTCGCTTGGGCTTTTTCCAGGGCTTTGGCATGCGCTTTGGCTTCTTTTTCGAGTTGAGTTTTGAGTTTGGTTTGTGTATCGGCCGCTTCAGCCTTGAGTTTTTCTACTGTCTCTACAGCTTCAGCTTCCGATATCGCTCGTTGATTCGCTAAATCAGAAATTTCAGCTTTGATTTGAGCTATCTCTTCGAGATAAGCTTTGTTCTTTTGTTCGGCTTCGACTCTTAATCTCGCTTCAGATTCTGCCTTTGCATCGGCTTGTTCTATAGCTGCAGCGTACGCTCTGGCCTTTTCTTCTGCTTCGGCTCTTAACTTAGCCTCCGATTCAGCTTTTGCTTCAGCTTCCTGCCAAGCTTGAGCATAAGCCTCGGCCTTTTC
>CAZTKW010000452.1:0-1514 GCA_964614315.1 uncultured Pirellulales bacterium | reverse complement strand
CTGAGTTTTTCTATTGCCTCTGCAGTTTCAGCCTCTGACTTTGCCTGTTGTTCGGCTATCGCTTTATCAGCTTCAAACTTGATTTTAGTTATCTGTTCGGCGTAAGAATCGACCTTTTTTTCCGATTCTACTCTTAATCTCGCTTCAGATTCCGCCTTTGAGTCGGCTTGTTCGATAGCTGCAGCATAGGCTTTGACCTTTTCCTCTGCTTCGGCTCTTAACTTAGCCTCCGATTCAGCTTTTTCTTCTGCTTCCTGACGTGCTTGAGCATAAGCTCTGGCTTTTTCTTCGGCTTGTGCTCTAAAAAGAGTATCGGCTTGGGCTTTTGCCTCAGCCTCTTGCCTTGCCGCATGGTAAGCGCCGGCCTTTTCTTCCGCTTGAGCTCTCAACTTAGCTTCCGCTTCAGCTCTCGCTTCAGCTTCCTGTCGGGCTTTAGCATAAGCCCTGGCCTCTTCTTCTGCCTGGGCCCTGAATTTGGCCTCGGATTGAGCCTTGTTTTCCGCTTCCTGTTTGGCTTGAGCGTAAGCTCTGGCCTTTTTTTCAGCTTCCTCCCTGGCATTTTTTTCGGCTTTGGCCTCAGCTTCTGATTTGGCAACTGCTCTTTTTTCTGCTTTTGCCTTAGCTTTAGCTTCCGCTTTGGCCTGTTTTTCAGCCTTGGCACGCGCTTTTCGTTCGGCCTTGGCCTTGGTTTTAGCCTTCTTGATATTGATACATGGAACTAAAGGATGGAAAGGCCAATGCTTCTGGCCGCATATACTACACGTCGGTACGAATTTTTTGTCGGAAGGAGATTCTGAAGACTGATTAATTTCCGTATCCGTCTTTTCTTTTGCCTTACTACCGCCCCACTTCTTCTTTTCAGAATGCAAAGGCGCACTTGTTTTGCTGTTTACCGGTTTTTTCTCTTGTAATGTATCACCCTGTTGCATTTTCTTTTCAACGCTCATACTCAACACACAATTATTACACTTTGAACTTTTTTACTCTGTGGTTATTGTCAAGCGAGTTAATAACCCTACTCCGGCCCACTGTTATAGCATTTCAGGCTAAGTTTTTCAAGCATTTAAATTCCTGTATGGCAAGACTAACAAAATATTGACGATTTAGCCCCCATTCGGATGTGAACAACGCACGTAAGTTACTAAAAGAAAAATACTTGTGTTCTTTGCCGCTTCTGCCTGAAAAACCTACAAAGCGCCTTTTCAGTACCAATCCAGCGGTATTGAGTCTTATAGGCTCATTTATTTCTACAGGTTATTGTGCCTTCATAACATGCATGTTTCCCGTCAGCAGAAATGGCACAAACGTAGTCTTTCCGGTTCCTCCTCTTCCAGTCGAAACAATTATCTTTGCCATTACTGAATCCTTAAAAATCATGTTTTATTTGAATAGCGTCTAAAAGGCAAGCCCCGACACAATCCCCGCATCCTAAACACATATCTTGGTCTACTATTGGCCCTTCAAAAGGACCATCTATTTGTTCTAAAACAGTCTTTGAACATACCTCCACTGCA
>CAZTKW010000451.1:0-3675 GCA_964614315.1 uncultured Pirellulales bacterium | reverse complement strand
GCCGGCAATGCCAAATCAGGGATACAGTTTTCTTCCCTGAGGGTACATCATCGGCGATGCAGGATATACTGCGAAAGGTCGTTAAGCAAAAACGCGCTGGCAGCTTCCAGACTACAATTATCGCCGCCAGGTTCATCACTGAAGAAAAGGTGATTTTAGCTGATGTTATTAAATGCGGGGATTCGGCCTTTTTTGCTTTTACTGAGCAGGGTCAGTTATTGACTTCATCATTGGCTTTTCCGTCTAATCTGAGAAACGATAAAGAACAAACCGAATCCTCTTCTGTGCCTAAGAACATATATTTCGGGCCCGGCGATGAGATACTAATACGTGTTGAAGGCCTGCTTTGCCAATACCCCGATCTTGCCGACCAGGCTGAAATCAAGGCCGAACATACCAAAAACTGGCTGGTATGCAGCCCTATAGATGGCAGCAATGAAGATGACAAAACTCGCAACGAAAATCTATTGGAACTGAAGGTGCTGTCGCTGAGTTCGTCAGATCTGCTGCTTGTTCCCAGATATCTTTATGGCAATGAATTAACCTGCCAGAATAGGGAGTATCGCAGCCTTCGCTATTCAAGCGCTATAAGGCCTATCTTTTCCGCAGAATCTCTTGCTTCAATAATCCGTTTCGGCAAACACGGCTCAAGCACTTTGGTATTGCCGGATCATTTTTACTGCGATTGTTTTGACTCCTTCCAGGACAGTTTCCCGCTTCAGACACAATTTATCCTGTGCAGCGATGGCTTCTACAGTTGTTTTTCCAAGTGGCAGCAGCTATGGACATGGTTGCAGGAAAACGCAGCCGGACTAAATGATGATAACCAGAGAGAGGCAATACTTGAGCAGATGCATGCTGACCTGCACGCCAAAAGCAGCGATGATGACATCTCTTTTATATGGGTTCAGCCAAACACAGAAGGAGGTGATTAATCATGTCAGCAAAAGTTGTTGAATACTGGCTTATGACCGGCCTTAACGCGGTAATAAATCATATTTCACTCAAGCCTATTGAGCATGCATACCTGGAAGGCAAACCCCTTTCGTCTCAAAAAGGTCAGGCTGAAGCTTTCTTCCTTGTTGATGACTATGGCAACTGGTGGATACTCAAGAAATTCCATAACAATTCTAATCTGGACCGAAGCTACCTAAAAAAGATCAGTTCACTATTACCAAAGGAAGAGGGGTTTTTATGTGGTACGGAAAGGCAGGTATTGTCACATGGGACATTGCAGAAAATTATGGGTTGTCACTATGACAGAGAATTTGATCGGTGGCTTGATGGTACAATTTTAATGCCTAGAATTACAGGCCTCGATTGGGCGGCCCTTGCCGATGAGATACGTGATGGAAGCAGAAAACTTGACCAACTGCAGCGATTTACACTGTGTAAAAACCTTACAGGGCTAATACAACTGCTGGAAGCCAGACACTGCTGCCACAGGGACCTTTCTTGCGGAAATGTTTTTATTGACACATCCACATGGCAGGTCTATCTGATTGACTTTGACAGTTTCTACCATCCAAGTCTTAGAATACCCAAAGGCACAACCTGTGGCACTACAGGCTATACAACACATCTTGCATGGAACAATGGCAAACTGGATGCCAGAAGGACATGGTGTGAAAACGCCGATCGTTTTGCACTTGCCCTGCTTAACACCGAATTCATTTTGATGAACAAAGACACAGAAATTACCGGTGAAGGCGGTATATTCGATCAGGATGAATTGAGAAAGCAATCCGGT
The DNA here is from genome assembly GCA_964614315.1 of uncultured Pirellulales bacterium. GTDB lineage: Bacteria > Planctomycetota > Phycisphaerae > Sedimentisphaerales > Anaerobacaceae > CAZTKW01. The sequence continues at coordinate 1,925 of CAZTKW010000451.1, read as the reverse complement.
GGTAGAATAAACTCGGTAATCGGCCAACTCAGAACACAGTATCCCATTGCAGCCCAATTGCTTGAATCTACGATTCACAACTCTAACTTCTCAGACTGTCCTTCACCGCAGGACTGGAACAGCCTTTTCAATACAATACCCGGCTTGATGTTTGATCCACTAAGTCTTAACAATTTAGAGGATATCTCGCCGGAACATCTTGCCAAAAGACTCGCCAGATGTAAACCAGCGGCACCACTCTGGCCGGCACCGGCTCTACTGGAAATGCCAACCGTAGCACCTCAGATTCCCAGATTTCCTAAACTCCGGCTGCTGAAAGTAAAGCTTCCACCGAATCCTTTGTCCAAACAAAAAAACGCAAACTCTAATTGGAGATTATTATCATGACTTACATTCCGAACATGTTCAACCTGCCATTTCTTATCCTGATATGGCTAATCGAGTTGTACCTATTTTTAGCATCAGCCAGGCTTATCGTAGCCAAAATTCCAAGTGCTCGTCAAACTTACTTCTACCAGCATTTAAAGCTGCTCACGGACTTTGTACCTGAAGCACTTAGCCGAAAGCTGCTCAAATGGAGAGATAAATCTATCCCATCCTGGCTGGCTTGGTTCATCGTAATACTATCGGGGTTTATCGTCAGACAGGCCCTGATAGTAATAGTCACAATGTAAATTTATCAAATTCAAGAAAGGAACAAAATCATGTCACAAGAAAACAATTCAAAACCAGTCAAATCGTTCAGCGCAGGTAGTATACAGGCATCCATATGGAAAAAGGAAACTGAAAAGGATGGACAGACTGTAGTCCGGTATTCTGTGCGGATTCAAAAGCAGTTCAAAAACGACAAAGGCGAATTCCAGAATACGGATTACTACTTCCCAGAAGAATTATCACGTTTGGAAAGTGTTGTAAGAAAAGCTTTTGATTTTATCTCGGTAAAAGAAAGCAAAGACGCTGAAGAGCCAGTACCTGTTTAAGCTCTATAATTTGACTCCTCCTTCGCCCGAGAGCCCGTTTGTGTTACGCACAGCGGGCTTTTATATTTCCTATAGTGAAACATCATATCATTTAACATACTCTACGTTATCCATATCTGAGAATTCCTTGTCACCTGTCAGGAATCTGATGTTTCTGCTCTTTGCAATAGTATAGCCTATACAGTCTACATATGACAAATTCCGCTTTCTGTGATGAGCTTTTAATGAGTTGGCATTTTTTATTATCTCGTCGTCTACCTCAACACAGAATCTTTTTAATCCATCATATATCAAATCTGCGTATTCCCTGCCGCTTTCCAGCAACATGCCGTAATGTAATCCCATAAGATTAAGCGTTGTTGTGACTATCGCAATATCCTTTGAATAAGGCTTGTAGCGGGGATTGCCTTTGAAAAGCTCACAGAAGGCATAAGTATCAAAAAAATAACAAGCTACTTCTGCCATCCTTTACGCGCCATATTTTTAAACTGCTGGCCTGATTTTTTTGTTTTGAAGCTGCCAAAAAACTCTGACAAATCAGCTTTCCTGACTACATCTATCAATATTTTATCATGCTGCTTCAAATCTTTGGCTGCCATTTTGTATAACTAATGTATAACTCGTATTTAACTTTTTCCGTTTATTCAAAACCCCGTTGCCAAATCTTCATAAACATCCGCAACTATCTTATCACACCGCAGACAGTATGGTCCTACAAGTTCTGTCTCTTCTTCTTTTCCACAAAGTTTACATCTTTCCATATGCATCAACCTCCACGATAACTTTGGTTTTTCTCTACTTGGAAAAACCAAAGTTTGGCAATGATACTGCAATTGGAAAATCAGCATTTCAACACCTCAGCGGTATCTCATAAATCATCTAATTATCGATACAAACAAACTGCGGTAGAGAGTTTCTGTGGTATCCTGGTATGTAGAAAAAACC
>CAZTKW010000450.1:0-3676 GCA_964614315.1 uncultured Pirellulales bacterium | reverse complement strand
CGTCGTATGTGTAATCGAAGGTCAGGGCAGCCGAGCCGCTGAAATTATTTGTCAGATTCGGTGACATTCGCTTCTGATTTCATGCATCGATGAAAGAAACACCAAAAAGATGGTGTGGTAGGTGGCATGTTTTTGATAATCTCAAATTCTTTATCACGTTCTTCGCGCATTTCTAATACTAACTCCATCAAGTTCTCATCACCTCGAGCTTCTGCACATTGTTCTAGTGTTCGTAAGCCCGAAGTCTTACATGCAATACCAGCCATATGTATAAAATCGAAATTATACGCCGAAAGTTGTACTCCCAGCGCCAAACTCGCGCTACCCAAGAGAACCGCTTTATCAATATCAGTTCTTTGAGTTATTTCTGCTTTCGCCACGTTTGCTATTGCGTTAGAGAGAAGTTTAAAATTCTCAAATTCGACTCTTTTATTATCGAGGGTATAAATTTGTGCAGGATGGGCCTCTGAGCTTTTAACCTTAATTCCTATCCTTTTTGCTTTGCCTCCTTTAATAACCAAGTTGATAAACTCATCCAAAGCATTGTTTGGTAATATAAGGTATTGTTCATCTGTATAGGGCTTTTCAAAAAATTGCGCATCTATCCCAAACCTCCGAAGAATGGATATTGCTTTGGCATAGCTATCCATGGCATCTTCCTGAGAAGTTAAAAAACCTGCACTCTCAGCAAATTTACGTTGTCTACTATCTTGAGCGCTACGGCTAAATTTCAAAAATATCACCACCAATGAAGCTATTATGGCCGTACTTAAAACAACCGTTACAATTGCAACCTTAGTTTTCATACTGCTCTTTGCTCCTCGTTCAGAATTTCCACGCGCACTTTACGCATGATTTCAGTGACTTTCCAATCTTTCCAATGCAATTTTTCATGCATTCCTTTCGCTTTGTTCGTAGGCACTCAGCGCATTCCCAGGCACTTTCGCAACACTCCTTATCACAAACCTTTGCACATTGACCACCAGCACAATCTTTAGCGGCACGCCGCAATTTCCACGCACACACGAGACAATGCCAAACTTTACCAACGCCTTTGCCGTAAGGGTCTATGGAGCCAACAGGATCATTCAAGCAATAGATGTATAGATTCATCGAATCGTAGTAACCTATCGGATCGGCCTGCAGAAACCGCCCAACTTCGGGCTTATAATATCTTGCCCGGTAATAATAAAGCCCGCTCTCAGTATCATATCTTCTGCCCGTGAACATAAATGGATTATGGATTCCACTTACCCTGTTAGGCTCACCAAAGACATCATAACTGTACCGCTCTACTATATCACCATCATTATCTGAAAGAGCCGCAACGCTGCCTAACCCGTCAAAGTGGTAATAATACAGCGTTTCACTCTCCCCGGCAACAACAATCATACATATCGGCTCATCGATTCCCGGCCCATAAACAAACTTTCTGGCAAGTTCGTAATCCTCACTTACACTATTATAATCGTATTCACCTATAACTTGTCCGCCGTCGTAACAGTATTTCGTAGTTACATCGGGCGAGCCGTATACAGTTTTTGATACCCGCCGGCCTGCAAAATCATAGCCGTATGCTGCCGCAGCCTGGCTGTTTTTCTTCGCCTCGATAAGCTGGTTTTCACAGTCATAAATGTACTCATACTCACTATTATTAATATCAGTCAGGTTTCCGTTCTCATCATATCTGTATTTACTACCGCCTACCGAGTAGTATTGATTCAGGCGGTTCCTCATGTAATTTACCGTCCCTCCGTTGACTACGTTTGTACGATTGCCTAAAGAATCATAAGTATAGCTTGTGCTGCTGCCGTCATTATAATCGACGTTCGTCAGTTCGTATAAACAATCGTATTTATATACGTGCGCATTATCGCTATCGACCTTCATACTCAGCCGGTTCCCCACCTTATCGTAATTGGTATACTCAAAGACAATATTAACATCATTAACTTCGTTCGTCAATTTCTTCAGCCTGTCCGCAAGGTCATATTCATACTCGACTTCTGTCCCATTGCCAAGTGTCAGCAGAGTCCTTCTTGATAGCTCGTCGTATGCGTACTGCGCCAAAACTTTACTGCTGTCATCTTTGATTTTTGTCACCCGCCCCATTGCATCGTATTCGTATGTTAATAGTAAGCTATTCGGGCCTTAATGATTCGAGATACTGCTCAGGATTTGTAGCTTTGCGATAACGATCATCATAGTACCAGAGGCCGTCCAGCAGCTTTTTATCGCCATATTTTTCTTGTTCCGTTTCGGAAAATCCTTCAGAGTAAGCGCGAACTCCAAAGTGGTCTAACCCCCCAAACATTTCTATCATTACACTCTCATTGCCGATCGATACCCATGTTGGACTAAGTTTTAGCATCGTCTCAGGCAGTTTCGAAGAATCGGGATGCGGCCTAAAACTAACGACGTAACGCTCTTCCTGCCATTTTCCTTCGCGGTTTTCTTTAATGAGTTTTCTACATCCATCCAGTAAAGTTGCGTGATCTGTTTCATATAGCAATATTGACCTGCGTTCATTTGCTTCCTTAAGCATTTTGGGAAATAAGAATTTGTCAAAATATACAAGCGTACCACAAAAAAATAAAACAATAATAACTAATGGCAGGGAAGCAAGAACCAGGATTATTTTAGTTCGTTTTTTCATTTTTCAATATAACTCCAAAATAGCAATCAATGATTAGATGCACAGCCTGAGTCTTTCAACACGACAGCGGGTCCTTGTCTCTATCTATGTTCTTTTCCACAATCTCGTTCTGTTCTACCATCATTAGCTCTTTTGTGTAATTTCGATAACCATATTCAGCAAAGTAGTATTCACGTTCAGCAGCCGAGTGTTCATTCCATTTTTAATAAACTCCAAAAATATAAAAATTTTGTCTTATATCTGAACTTCACTACCATCCAGGGGGTTTCAATTTACCTGGAGGCCCATAATATCCTCCCTCCCCTTCTACTATACTTCGCACTTTCAGATAATAATCAAAACCATATTCAGCAAAGATATGTTCACCTTCAGTAGCGTTGAAATCATTCCACCACTCGACGACGAAGTCACGCACTGTATCAGACCCCCCAAAGATATAAAAGTGCCTGAATCCCAGTCCCACTCCAATATAATTTAATTGCTCTGCTGTATATACCTTTCCTTTATATATGAATCGTTTGCTGGGAGATATGTGGCGGCCGTGAAATTTGTCTGTATCCAAAATTCCCATAATATGATTTGTTACCGCATATCCACTCCATCTTGATACACCTTTAAGCCATTTGTTATAGGCGCTCACCATTTCGTTCAGGAGGTCTTCGTCTGTAATCTTTTCACATTTTTCATTTGAGTTATGCAACGCATAAAATCGTTGGTTCTCAAAATCCCCTAACACTGGCAATATCCGTATATACTTAAACAGCCCCAACGGGTCAATCCAGTTAACCGGATTATTTCCAACATAAGCATACATATTCAAACCGCCGGCATATCCGATCGGGTCGCTTTGCAAAAACCTCCCGATTTCCGGCTTATAGTACCTTGCCCGATAATAATACAAGCCCGTCTCGGTATCATATCTGCGGCCGGTAAAGAGATACGGATTATGAACCCCGCTTACCCTGTTCGGCTCGCCGAACACATCATAGCTGTACCGCTCAACTATCACGCTATTAACAT
>CAZTKW010000449.1:0-3682 GCA_964614315.1 uncultured Pirellulales bacterium | reverse complement strand
CACCGGCACCGACGCTGGCTCTCCTCACCGCAGGCGGGTGGTATGCCAGGAGGCGAGGGCTGGGTTGAGCCCGACCCGCACTAACCCCGTACCTCGTGAACAACTGAGGCTCTCGCTGCTCACGGCGGATGAACGCACACTATGTCTGCATAGTGTGCAATCCGCGGCAGTTCTCGCCCCGCGAAGGCGAACCTTGGCCGCCGGGGCCGTGTGCAAACCCACCTCAAGGTCACGTGGCCGTGGTCGGTCGCTGGTAGAACGCTCCGGTCCTCCTGGTGCCGCAGGAGCCAGGTCTTGCACCTTTGCCACGCCGATCCTGACCCCTATCAGGGGCTTTAGCCTTCTCGCGTATTGACGCCTTCGCGATGTTTTGGTACGCTACGAGTGCCCGCCTCACCGAGGGTAGCCTTCTTCACAAGGGGTGGGAAAGCTCCGCCGGAGGTGAGACAGTGCGTACGTGCACAGGGCTAGCGCTGTTGCTGGCACTGGCTGCTGTTCTCTCCCTGGTGGCAGGCCTTGCAATCACCGCCGGAGGGCCAAGGACCGAAGAGCCAAAGGTGCGGCCGGAGGTGGCCGCCGCCCTTGCACAGCAGCCCGAAGTGGCCGTCATCGTCTCTTTGAAGGAGAAGCGTCCTCCGTTGGCCCCTCTGGATGTGTCTGCCCTCGTCGAGGATGCGGCGGCCAAACAGGAGCGGGTCCTCTCTGCGCTGACCGCTTCGGACTTCACGCCCACCCGCCAGTACCAGGCTGTGCCTGCCCTCGCCGGTCGGTTGACGGCCAGCGGAGCGCAGAAGCTGGCCGACCACCCGGACGTCATTAGCGTCGACATCGACGGCGAGGTCTATGCCTCGCTTGCCGAGAGCGTTCCCCTGATCAACGCCGACGACGTCCACCTCCTGGACATCACCGGCGAGGGTATCGAGGCCGCGGTCCTCGATACCGGGATCGATACCGATCATCCTGACCTCTCGGACGACGTGCTGTCCGAGAACTGCTTCCTTTCAGGCTCGATCCCATGCCACAACGGCCAGGCCACGGATAGCGGGCCCGGCTCCGCCGAGGATGACCGCGGTCATGGCAGTCGCGTCAGCGGCATCATCACCTCGGCGGGGGTGGTGGCCTCGGTGGGCGTGGCGCCCGACGCGGGCATTCGCGCCTACAAGGTGCTGAACTCCAACGGTAGCGGCAATTTCTCCGACGTGCTCGCTGCCCTGGACCACATCATCGTCAATTACCCCGACACGGATCTGATCAACATGAGCCTGGGCGATAATCAGAATCACGCGCCCGGCACCTGCGACACCATCCACCCGGCGATGGTTACCGCCGTCTATACACTGCGGGTCGGAGGGACGATCACTGTCGCTTCCTCCGGCAACAGAGCGTTCAAGAACGGGCTGGGCTACCCAGGGTGCATCTCCTACGTTGTCTCGGTGGGCATGACGTACGACGAAACCTTCGGCAGCTATACCTGTGGAAGCGGTTGCACGGACTCGCCGGCTACCGTTGACACGGTGGTCTGCTGCTCCAACTCTGACTCATCCCTGGACCTGCTGGCGCCGGGCGCGGCCATTACATCGTCAAACAGGGGTGGCGGTACGCACACCGGGGGCGGCACTTCCTACGCCGCGCCCCATGTGGTCGGCGCGGCCGCCTTGTTGCTGGATAACGATCCTAGCCTTGGCCCTTATCAGGTCGAGTTCTGCCTAGAGAGTACCGGCGTGCCCATAACCGATCCGGGCAATGGCCTAACCAAGCCGCGGGTGGATGTCCTGGCAGCCCTTTCCTGTACGCCCCCGCCCGAGCCCACGCCCACGCCCCCGCCCACGCCCATACCCACACCCACCCCACCTCCCGGCTTCCTGCCCCCATACAGGATCGAGACCCCCGACCCGCAGATGATGAGCTACTTCGGCTGGTCGGTGGCGGTGGGCGACGTAGACGGCGACGGCAAGGGAGACATCGCCGTGGGGGCGTACCAGGAGGTGCTAGACGACGAGGTCAGCCAGGGACGGGCCTACGTCTTCTCCGGGGCCGACAGTTCGCTGCTTTTCACTCTGGAGAGCCCGGACCCGCAGGCGAGCTCCTTCTTTGGCTGGTCGGTGGGCGTGGGCGACGCAAATGGCGACGGCAAGGGGGATATCGCCGTGGGCGCACACTCTGAGGATGTGGGCGGCAACCTGGGCCAGGGACGAGCCTACGTCTTTTCCGGGGCCGACGGCTCGCTCCTTTTCACCTTCAACACCCCCGACCCGCAGCCGTACGCCTTCTTCGGTAACTCGGTGGCGGTAGGCGACGTGAACCACGACGGCAAGGGAGACATCGTCGTGGCGGCAAGGGGTTATGATATGGACCCCGAGGTCGTGACGGGGCGGGTCTACGTCTTTTCCGGTGCCGATGGCTCCCTCCTTCTCACCCTGGATAACCCCCACCCGCAGTCGGATGCCTACTTCGGCATCTCGCTGGCGGTGGGCGATGTGGATGGCGACGCCAAGGCTGACATCGCCGTGGGGGCCAAATTGCAGGATGTGGGTGCCACCACGAAGGTGGGGCAGGCATACGTCTTCTCCGGGGCCGACGGCTCCCTCCTTTTCACTGCGAACACCCTCCACCCCCAGATGAACGGCTGGTTCGGCGAGTCCGTCGCGCTGGGCGATGTGAACGACGACGGCACGGGAGACATCGCCGTCGGGGCACCCATGGAGGATGTGGGCGACACCGTCGATCAGGGATGGGCCTATGTCTGGTCCGGGGACGGCCCTTGCTGGCTTTTCACCCTGGAGACTCCCAACCCGCAGGAGGACGCCCACTTCGGTCAGTCGGTGGCAGTGGGCGACCTGAACGGCGACGGCAAGGAAGACATCGCCGTGGGAGCGTCCGGGGAGGATGTGGGCAGTAAGGTCAGCCAGGGGCGGGCCTACGTCTTCTCGGGCGCCGACGGCTCCCTGCTTTTCGCCCTGGACAGCCCCACCCCGCGGCTTAACAGCCAGTTCGGCCACTCGCTGGCGCTGGGCGACGTGAACGCCGACGGGAAGCCAGACATCGTCGTGGGGGCGCCCCCTCAGGCGTCAGTCTACGTCTTTCCTTCAGATCCGGGTCCGCCAACCCCGACGCCTACACCAACGCCCACGCCGACACCCACGCCGACACCCACACCCACGCCCACGCCTACACCTACGCCCCTGCCCGACTCGGACGGCGACGGCGTGCCTGACGACAACGACCTCTGCCCAGAGACGGCCCCGGGCGCGACGGTCGACGCCAACGGCTGCTCAGACGCTCAGGTCGACGAAGACGGGGATGGCATCTGCGATCCGGGAGCAGCCAGCGGTGGTCCCTCAGGGTGCACGGGTTCCGACAACTGCCCGGCTGTCTACAACCCCGACCAGACTGACGGCGACGAGGACGGCCTAGGCGACGTCTGCGACAGCTGCCCGAACGATCCCCTTAATGACGCTGACGGCGACGGCGTCTGCGGTGACGTAGACAATTGCCCCGGCACACACAACTCCTCTCAGGCCGATACGGACAACGACGGCTTGGGTGACGCCTGCGACAACTGCCCGGAGACTCTCAACCCAGACCAGGCCGACTCCGACGGTGACGGCCTCGGCGACGCCTGCGACGTTGACGACGACAACGACGGCATATGCGACCCTGAGGAGTCCGAAGCCTCCTGTAC
>CAZTKW010000448.1:0-3686 GCA_964614315.1 uncultured Pirellulales bacterium | reverse complement strand
GACCACATTCCCAACCCTTACTGCCGTAATTCCATATTGTATTTAGTTGCGCCTCAGTCAAAACCTTATCGAATACTGCCGTACTATCTATCGAGCCGTCAAAGTACACGTATTCGCCGCCTTCGAAAGAGCTGCGAGCCATAAAGAGAGTTGAATCGATATTCATCTGTTCACTGTTAATAGGTGTCTCCCCTTCTGCCGAACCATTATCTATATGGATTTGCCCGTTTGCGTCTCTGTCAACAACAACAGCGATTAAGTGCCACCCAGTATCGTCAATTGGTGTCGAGCTTATTATATCTATCGTATCGAGAGAAAAGCATACCTTGTCATTCGGGTCGAAAAACAGGCACCATCCGTCGTCGGTATTGTCTCTCTTATCAAGGATATATTCAAGTGTCCCATTATCATCTCTTTTTACCCATGTTGTTATAGAGAAATCCTCTTTAAAGTTTCCGAATATATAGCGGTTGGGGTCATAATCATCCGCGTCGTAATTAGCGTATATCCAGTCGGTAGTTACAATACAGGCCGAAATCCCACGGTCCTGCTTTGAGTCGCACAGAGCATGGAAGCTATTATTCGGGTCAGTGCTGTTTGCATCATCGGCAAGGTTGGAATCGGTAATAATCACATATTCATATTCATTGGCATCCGAAGGTACTCCATAGTAGGGGCAATTGCCATCGGAAACCAGCGGTGGTTCATAGATTTCTACCGCCTTACATCCCTTTCTGACATTCCAGCAGTCGCCCGGAGAAAGCTCAAGGTTAATAGCCGATTGAATTAAGGCATTTCCAAGGTCCATGTAGTCCGAGGAGCTGGTCAGAAGGTTTAGACTTTCGTAGTACAGGTCTGCCGTGGTATCGATACCCATACCATCAATCTCGTAGCCGTTGAACATGTCGCCGTCGGTAAGAAGATAACAGAGCTTGTTACCCACACCGAGGTTATGATGCATGCCGCCGCCGTCCTGGCTTCCGGTGTACCAATTGGGGCTGTTATACCTGTCCGGCTGCGGAATATCTCCAAAATCACTCAGATTGGGATCGAAGGGATTACCGTAAGTCCAGTCAGTGCAAACCGAGGGTGGGTCGTCCATTACACGCCATACTCGGCAGTCGGGCCAGTCGCCCCAACCTTCCTTATTGCCCCAGCACTGCCAATCCTCATACAACCGCCACTTCACAGCAGCCGTGTCGTTGCCGTCGTTATTCGTCTGGTCAATCCATTCGCCCCACATATCACAAAAAGATTCGGCAATAGCGCCGGTTTCACCGGAGCCGGTAAGCTTACACTCGCTTCCTAAGACTCCATGCGTAAATTCGTGCCCCATTAAGTCGTCAGTTGCATTACCAACACCAAACCACATACAATTACCATCCCATCCTGCATCATCATATCCTCGTCGCACTTTAGCTATAAGACTTGCATCGTTATCGTCGTAACTCAGGCGGCCGTGGTGTTCATAGAAAAAGTCATATATGTCCTCGAGGTAATTGTAAGCATTATCAACATCATTAATATCAGTAGGATAGTTGGGATCGTTTGGGTCCTGAAGAACAAGAGTTGCTGTAGGAGTAGAGTCATAATCCCAGACTTCGCGGTACATAGCATTGTAGATTAACGAATAGTTAAACGCTATTTCACCGCTATGTGCATCGACAAAGACATTCTCTCTAACGACCGGCTCGCCTGTATTGCCGACTTTCATCTGCCAGACCAACTGCGGTTGTCCTCTTTTGCCGACAACTGACGGGGCATAAATCATCAACTCGGCGCCAGATGCCTCGAATTGAAGCCAATAGTACTCTGAAGCCAGAAATTCAATTGCATTGTCCTGCGCAGTCAGGTAGTCTATTCTGGGAACTAACGAAATCCGTCCTGTATCGAGTGCCTGTGTATCGCTCAAAACGTCGCTTGTAACAGCGACAATGCCGCCGCCTTCGTTCACCTGCACGATCATTTCCGCGCCAAAAACCCTAAGCCCGTCGTATTCTTGTTGGTATTGAACGTACGTTCGCGGCTTGTCATAAGGGCCTGCGGTTTTGGTGCGAATCTTATTGAAACTAACGGCCGGACTTTCGTTGACGAAAAGACCGCCGTGCTGTTCAAGGAATGCATCAGCCGCCTGCTCTGCTGTCCCTCGCTTATTGGCAGGTACGGCAAAGTGTGTGGAGGCTCCCGCCCCTGCAAAACGCAAATAACCTTGCTTTGTCCTGGAAATCCTTGGCCGCTCCTTAGTTGCCTTGCCCCGGACAGAGTCTGATAATTCCCTCGTATCCGGCAGATTCTGAAGGGGCGATTTCCTTTTTGCGCCACGACTGCTAACCTCCATAGCTCTGGCCTCGGCTTTACTCGATGGATAGCTGCTCAATGCAGAAGGGTTATCAACGTCGTTTTTGAGCCTGGTCTTAAGGCTGGATGTGGGTCGTAAGATGCCCCGTTTGGAAGTCTCAGCCAGTTCAACTTCGAGACGCAGCTCGGATGCATAGGAAATTTTGCCTGTGGCGGGGACGTATTGAACAGGAAACAGGTTTATTATTAGAAGCTGGTAGCCGCGTTTGGATTGGATGGTAACTTTTTTGTAGTATGTGCCCGGCCAGGATGTAGTAAGGTTGTAGATATCTGGGTCAGGTAGCGTCGCTTCTTTCGCCCACTCATAACTGCGCGGATATTGCCTCTGTCCGGGCTGCAAAATATATGTTCCATCCAGATTATGCTCCTCAACCGCGGAAACCCTGATATTAACCACCTCTTTGTCATACGGAACAAGTATCGTGGCCGGATATACTGCTGTGACCGGTGCACCCACCCGACTATATCGACGCAGTCCTTCCACGGTAACATAGTCGTACTGTCTGTTTTCGGTAATAACAGGTTCTCTGAATTCGTATTCGAGGATTATCTTGTTGGCTGTACTTCTTTCTTTCGGCACATTGCGTTTTGCAGCAAACGACCTGATAGAAATTGAAAGCATAAATGTACAGATAATTACGCCAATTGTCATTTTTCGTGTAAACATTTGTATGCCGCCTTTCTTTAGTAAAAAAGTTAATCTGTATTTTCTTGTTTTCTTGCAAAATCTTTTGTCTAAAAGACGTAAATTAACCGCTGTCGTTGCCGTGTGGCGGCCCTCTTGACCTATCCTGTTGCACTCCTGGTATTTGCATACCCACGCTCCTTCGAATTTCGTACTTACAAACCGCCTCTTCTACGAACGGCCTTTTGTCAGCGCTTTGTTGTACTAACTGCCTTGAATAAATAATCTTTCTCTTAAGTCTGAGCCCGGTGGCAAACAAAGGCAATTAAATGTTTAGTAAACCTTTTGTGGGTTAAAAGTGCGGACCAGCAAATACAAATAATGGGGCTTTTATTACATTTTATATGTAGATATTATCCTGATATATCCTCGCAAACCAACTTCTTGCCGGGAACAAATCTGAATAATATCTCTCCCTCACTCTTTCCGTTTGTTTATTTATGACATAGGTACTCGAGTTAATCTAAACCCTGGGTATCTGAGCCCTAAGTATTTGTGGCTCAGCTATCTTCCCTATTCTCCCCATCTTCCCCATTTTAACATTTAACTATACTCATTTTGTAAGTGAAATTTTGCCCCGCTCAAAGATTACCTATTTTAACATTGGAAATGATTTTTGTATCGGGTGTGCTATTTTTTACAA
>CAZTKW010000447.1:0-3690 GCA_964614315.1 uncultured Pirellulales bacterium | reverse complement strand
CGATGGCGAACAGATAATCATCCCCGCCGGCGCCGTCATCGAATACCTCAACGAAACACAGAAAACCGCCCTCGGCCATATATCCAGCCTAAGAAAAATCAGTCGTAAAAATTTCCTGCAAATCGACCCGACCAGCCTGCGAAGTCTTGAAATCCTGCAAACCATTCGCACCGAAAGTCAAAAAGGAACGCTCCTGGGCTGTCTCGATGAAACACTAACGCCAATGGGCGGCAGGATGTTTCGTAACTGGCTGTGCATGCCGCTCTGCGACCTTGGAGCAATAGAACTTCGTCAGGATGCAGTAGAAGAAATCAAGCAGACCGATGCAAAACTAACCGACATTTGCAAACTGCTCTCAAATATTTCCGACACCGAGCGAATCGCCGCCCGTATCAGCACCTTCCGTGCAAATCCCAGGGATTTTGTCGCCCTCGCTGGTACGTTACGGTTGATACCCCTGCTGCGTGAGATTCTCCAGAACTTCAAATCCGACCTGGCCTTAAAGTTGGCTCAAAACTGCGACAGTATGGATGAATTGGCTGAACTGCTTGAAGCGGCTATCAAGCCGGACTGTCCCACGCATCTGCGGGACGGGGGTGTTATCCGGGCAGGCTTCAGTGAAGAACTCGACAGCCTGCGCTCAATTTCAAAAGACGGCCGAACCTGGCTGCAGAATTACCAAAAAGCCCAGGCCGAGCAAACCGGCATAGCGAATCTAAAAATCGGCTACAACAAGGTTTTCGGATATTATATCGAAATAAGCCATTCATCAGCGGACAAGGTCCCGCCTGATTACATCCGAAAGCAGACAATTAAAAACGCCGAGCGATATATCACAGAAGAGTTAAAGCAGTATGAAACACGCGCTTTGACCGCCGAGGAAAAGGCCCTTGAGCTTGAACTGGAGCTTTTTGAGCAAATCCGCCGGCAGTCAGCCCAGTATGTGAGCAGATTGCAGAAACTCGCCGAAACCATCGCCCAATGTGATTGCCTCACTGCCCTGGCTTATCTGGCCGGACGTCGCAATTACATTCGACCCAAAATGACTAATGCCAGCGAGCTTTTAATAAATGAGGGCAAACATCCGGTCCTGGCTGAAATTTTAGGCTCGGAGTTTGTGTCTAACGATATCGAATTGGGCGGCAAAGTCGGCGACTGCATAATCCTCACAGGCCCAAATATGAGCGGAAAAAGCACATACATAAGACAGACCGCCCTGCTGGTTCTCATGGCTCAGACCGGCTCATTTATACCCGCCAAAGACGCCACTATCGGCCTGGTCGACAGAATTTTCACCCGTGTCGGTGCCTCCGATGAACTGGTTCGCGGCCAATCCACTTTTATGGTCGAGATGACTGAAACCGCCAACATCATCAACAACGCCACCGAAAAATCCCTCGTCATCCTCGACGAGGTAGGACGTGGCACAAGCACTTATGACGGCCTGTCTTTAGCCTGGGCCATTACCGAGCACATCGCCAACAATATAAAGTGCCGCACACTCTTTGCGACTCACTATCACGAACTTACCGAACTGGCGGAACTCTTTACCAATGTCAGAAACTATAATGTCGCCGTCCGCGAATGGATGGACGAGGTGGTATTTTTGCACAGGATTTTACCGGGTGGAACTGACAAAAGTTACGGCATACATGTAGCCAAGCTTGCCGGCCTGCCGAAAACAATTTTGGACCGGAGCGCCGAAATACTGGAGGAATTGGAGAGTACCTTTCTGGCCGAAGCCACTGGCGAGCATTTATCAAAACACAAAACAAAAGATGACTCTGAGTCCCTCTTCGTCAAAAAACACAAAAGCGTTTTAGACAGGCTAAGTTCAACCGACATAAATAACCTTACCCCGCTTGAAGCTATTAACCTGTTGAATCAGATAAAAGGTGAAATTGACTGAACATAGCTATGGGCTTAAAAATTACGTGGTGCTTTCACCTCTGACTGTTAAAATCATTTCTGCTTCTGAACTTTGAAAATCTTCTGCTGTTTCTGCCGGTGTTGAGAACGCCTTATTTACTTTGATGTCCCGCCAGAGCATCCCTCAACCCCAAAAAAGGATGCCCGGTATAGAAATATCCGCCGCCGGGATAAATGATTGAAATCTTTCTCCCGGCAGTGCTTTGAATTTTGGTTTCGGCTGTCATATGTTTTTCAGGAGTACATTTGCCGGCGATTTTTCGATGGTCTCACTGAAACTGCTTAAGCATTCTCTGAGCCTGTTCAATTCACTTGATTCCACAACCGGTATATCAATGTTTCCTCGTTTGTCTAAGGCGTCAACAACGTACTTTACGGTCAGTATTTCCACATCGCGCGCAGGTTGATATGCGGACATCCGGTCATTTTCATTTTTAACTTCAATTAAAATTCCCGCTTCGGTCAATTCATAGAGTATTTGCCGTACCAAACGAACGGGAATTTCAAGTTTTTGGGAAATCTGAGCTGCATACAAAGCTTTTTCCCCGTTACAGAAATTTCGCACAAGCAGATTCGAAATTAACAGTGAAAGCAGTTTCTTGTAACCATAGCTCACTGAAAGGGAATCCGGCTCAAATTCGTATGTTTCGACGTTTTGATGAGCGAATGAGATTTCCGCACCAAAAAGCACTATGAGCCAGCTGATTTGCAGCCATAATAAAAATAGCGGCAGCGCCGCGAAACTTCCGTATATGGCGCCGTGTTTAGCGGCTCCGATTTGAAAAGTGATATAAGCCCACTGAACTATCTGAAGAATAGTTCCGGCAACTATACCAGCCAGCAGAGCCGACCGAAATTTTACCTTCGTATTGGGCATAAAAATGAAGACAAACGTAAAAATTAACCAGAAAGTGCAATAAGGCAGTAGTTTCAGTGACATCATTATCAGCCGGCTTACCGACTCGATAACTCCGAGTTTCACCATTAACGCTTCAAACTGCGTTTTGATGAGTACTGTTGCGCTGCTGGCTACAACAAGCAATATCGGGCACACGAGTATCAGTGAAAGATAATCGCTAAATCTTCTCCCCAGGCTTCTCGGCCTCTTTATACCCCAGATATCGTTAAAAGCGTTCTCAATATTGCTTAGCAGTTTTATCACCGCCCAGAGCAGAAAAACTATGCCAATACCCGCAATAACTCCTCCGTTGGCCTTTTCAAGCAAAGATGTGGCAAAGGTTATAATCTTCTCGCCAACTTCTTCCTGGCCTTCCATTTTTTCCAATATCACGGCTTTGACACGTTCTTCAATGCCAAAACCTTTGGCTATGCCGAATATCATCGCAAGGACAGGAACAAATGAAAGCAGTGAAAAAAACGTCAAAGCCGATGCCCTGAACTTGCACTTGTCTTCTATATAACCCCGAACAGCCAGTACAATAACTCTTAGCTGTTTAATAAAGAAGGATTTTGTCCGGGGATACTTGTGTAAACGCAGTCGCCAGATATCTCTTGTTAAAAAATCGACGATTTTAGATAACATGACAGGTCTCCTGAATAAAACCCAAATCCCATTCTGCACAGGCAAGACTATAATAGAATATACAGAGATACAAAGAAAGTTTCAATACTTGTCATCGATGTTCTTTTATTTATAATAATTACTGCTTAATGGAATCAAAAACCCAAATGTTGGAGAAATAACAATGTCTATAAACCGTCGCAGCTTTCTTAAAGGCACTGTTGCCGCCGCTATGACCC
>CAZTKW010000446.1:0-3696 GCA_964614315.1 uncultured Pirellulales bacterium | reverse complement strand
CCATCGTCGCGGCCGGTTACGTCGCCAAAAAAGTCCTTAAGAAATGCGGCATCGAAGTCTTCAGTTATGTCAAAGAGCTTGCCGGCGTTCGATGCGGCGATGTAAGCCATGAAAAGGCTTTTGATTATACGAATGAGTATAAGAAGATGAGGCGGGATCTTGATCCGTTTTACCAGGAGATTTACACCAAGGGCCGTATTCATATGGATATGAGATTCCTCGAAAAGACCAAGATTTTAGCTGAGATTGAGCAGGAAATCGACGCCATACGCGGCAAGGCCCCGAAACTCAGCTCCGCTGAAATAACGGAGAAGTACGGCGTCCACCCTGTACTGAACTGCCCTGATATCGAGGCCGCGCAGGCAATGGTCGATGCATCCAACAAAATCAGTGAAACAGGGGATTCGTGCGGGGGCGTTGCCGAAGTGGTGGTAACCGGTGTTCCAGCGGGACTCGGAGAGCCAGTTTTTTATAAACTTGACGCGGAGCTTGGTAAAATGCTCGGCATCGGGGCGGTCAAAGGGGTCGAGGTTGGGGCCGGCTTTGCGGTTAAAGATATGACGGGCAGTGAAAACAACGACCAGATGCATTCGGAAAACGGGAAGGTTATTTTTGACTCGAACAACTCCGGCGGTATTACAGGGGGCCTCTCTACAGGGGAGCCAATCATTGTCAGGCTTGCAATCAAACCCACACCAACGATTGACAAGCCGCAAAGGACGATTGATAAATACACATTAGCGAACAAGGATTTGGCGGCCATCACCAGGCGCGACGCGACAATTGTAGCTCGTATCTGGCCAGTTGCCGAGAACTACACTGCTATGGTGATACTCGATAATCTGCTTATGCACTATGGCTACCAATCGCTAAAAGACAAATAAATAATAGCTTAAAGTCAGCAGCTAATCCCAGCCCTGGATATTTTCCAGGGCTTTTTTTTGCCTTTGATATGATGCCAGCCGAAACATTATATACAAAAGTTTATGCAAAAAAAAGCCCCAGCTTGAAGCTGGGGCTATAATCAGTAAATCTCAAATACTTTTTATGGTTAATAACCTGTATATCCAGCCACTGACCAGCCGGTGGCGTTGGCCGGATTGGGCTGTGGAATCTGTGGAAGAACCCAAGGTATCGAATCACAGGTCCTTACCTGATAGTAACATGCACTTGTATGGTAATAAGTGTAAATGGTGCTAAGTTGCCAGCCGCTGTCTATACCGCTGCCGACAACACAGTCGAAATAGTACCAGACAGGACCATTTCCTCCGGTGGCGACGTCACTGGCTGTCGCAGCCTGCATGTAATGATAACCGGTAGTTGGGTCTATCGTCGGCAATATCGCCCATTGGCTGGGGTCTGGCAGCGGCGGGAATGTATCTGGCACCATACCTGCCGGAAGTGTTGTTACAGGAAGGTTTTGGGACCAGGCGGTACTGTTACTGCTGCCGTCGCGAGCCCTGACTCTGTAGACATATGTAGTACTTGGCACAAGGTTGGCATCGGTATATACGGGGCTTGACTGCCACCCGCTGTCGTCTCCTCCTGTATTGCCGGAAGTCTCTTCAAAGTAGTATTGCACCACTCCACTGTTATCGGTAGCTGTCACTGCTGTCATAGTAATGGAATTCGAATCTACAACCGGCAGAGCTACAACCCATTGCATTGGATCCGGCGTCGGCGGTGTCAGATCCGGCGGCGGTTCGTTTGTTTTTGCATAGCCGACAACCGACCAACGGGTTTCGGCATTATAACTGGAATCCGGTTTCACATCGCGGGCTTTTACCCTGTAGCCGTATAGAGTATTAATCTGAAGACCATCGTCCACCCACGTTAAGGTCGCACTGTTCGCCCAGTTTGTGCTGACATCAGGGTCAAGCCAGCCGCTGTCATGGCAGTTTCCGGAGTAGCATTCGAAGTAATACTCCACAGGAAAACCGGAATTATCGTAGGCCCTTGTAGCAGACATAGTAATAGAAGTCTGCCCGCTGGATGAAGGTGCGGCAGCCCATGTCATCGGGTCGGGTTCTGGAGGAACCATCTCAGTTTTGCCGTAATTTTCGGCAAACTCTGCATAATCGAGGAAGTTGACCACTCCGTCATGATTCAAATCCGTCCCCTGGCACCAGTCAGGAAAATCACAACCCTCCTCGAGCCAGTGCGAGTTAAATATATCCCTGTCATTGTCATCCACCTTACCGTCAAAGTTATAATCACCAACGATGTTTGCTGTAAGTATATAATGGAAGCCTATATCAACCAGGCCGGTGTCAAATGCCCGGTCTGTTCGTGTTGTGTGCCTGTACATATCGAGAGAACCTGCATCGACGCTACCCTCATCAACACACGGACTGTCAACGGTCTGAGCTTGGTTTCCAGTGGCAATCTGGCTCAGGTAATAGTCCTCATTATAGCCACCTGTTACAAAAACAGGGTTAGACAAAGAAGGGACACCGTCCAGGTTAGTGGGATATCGGACATCGGCGGTATCGTCCCAATTCAGGATGCTGTCGGGATCTTTGTATACTCCTTCCGTAGCGCCGTTTTTAATGTCACTATAGACAACGCTGACCTCTGCAGGTCCCCAGTTTCCGCCGGTTAGAATGGCGATTTGACGCCCCTCCTGGGCTATATTGTCCCAGAAAATACTGTCAATGATATCTGCATAAGCCCCGTCATAGCAGTTCAAACCCCCGCCGTAGTTGTTTGCAAAACCGGAACCTGTAACTTCGTTTTTGACTACTGTGCAGTTGAAGACAGACAGTTGGCTAAGAATATTTACGGATATACCGCCGCCATTACTTGCTGCCATGTTTCCTGTAACCAAACAGTTAATAAGTGCAGGCGAATTCTGTCCGCCGAAATACGCACCACCACCGGTTCCATCTGTGTTATTATTTAGGATTTGGGTGTCGATAACGTCGGTCGAAGTCGCCCACAAATGCAGGCCTCCGCCTTCGCCAAATGTAAAGTCATTGACATCGTTGGGGTCTGGGTTTACAACCCGTACAGCTTCATTGCCGGTAATAGTGCAACCGACTATAGTTGACTTGCCTCTCGTGCCGTATAATCCTCCGCCGTGAATAGCCGTATTGGATAGGAATTCGCAGTCGCTTACTCTCAAATTTGCGTTGTCGAAATAGACCGCCCCTCCGACACCTCGAGGCGCCTGATTATTAGTGAAGTCACATTTAGTAAACGTTACAACAGAGGTATCTTCTGCACATACCCCTCCGCCATGGCCCAGATACGGGTCAATACGATACCTGTACCCGGAGTTCGGGTCTGTGGGAACAACAAATTCCGGCACGGAAACAGTATTGTCAGCTATCGAACAACCGGTGAATTCAACAGTCGAGTTTCCTGCACAATAGACGCCGCCTCCAAAACTCGGTATCTCGTAGTTGTTACGTGGAGGAATCGGCAAAGCACCGGCAATTCCACCTAAACCGCTCATACCACCGTAAGTGTTATTATTACTTATTACGCAATCTACAAAAGTAACCCTGCTGCCAACATCGCAGTACACGCCGCCCCCGTATGCGCTGTACCATCGGTAACCGCCAATGTAACCAGAAAATATTGTCCGAGGGGTGTAAGGAGCCATATCGGTCCAGACTTTCCACAGGTCGCCAATTACAGGTTCAATATCCAGATTCCTCGGGTCGTAGTTGAATGCCGGGAAAAACGGTGTGC
>CAZTKW010000445.1:0-3697 GCA_964614315.1 uncultured Pirellulales bacterium | reverse complement strand
GAATCCAAAGCTTCCCTGATTGGTTTGAGTTTAAAGGGAAATATACAACCGGTGGCAAATTACGAACTAAAGAAATACCAAGATATACTCAAATTGGAAATGCAATTCCTCCTCTTTTTGGAGAACAGAGTGGATTAATTTTAAAGCAGCTTATTTTACAATGAAGGATGAATTTTTTAAAATAAGTTCTGGCCTTAAAGATTTAATAGGCAGCGAACTCATTACAGATAACTATGTCGCTGTATTTGAATTAGTAAAAAATTCCTTTGATGCTAAGTCGACTAAAGTAACAATCAGATTTGAAAACCTTTATACAGACAATGTAAAAATCATCATAAAGGATAATGGGAAAGGTATGGATTATGATGATTTATTAAATAAATGGTTATTTGTTGCATATTCAGCTAAAAAGGATGGTACTGAAGATGAACCAAAAAATAGAAAAAAAATTTATACAGAACGTTATTATGGAGGTGCCAAGGGTATTGGTCGCTTTTCTTGTGATAGATTGGGCAAATTTTTAAATCTAATTACTATTAAAGACAAAAAAGGTGCAAAAATTGAGAACTTATTTTTGGATTGGAGCATATTTGAAAAGGACCAGAAGGATGAATTTATTGAAATACCAGTCAAACACAGAATATTAGATAAACAAAACTATAATATAACTCACGGTACAATACTTGAGATAACTGGTATAAAAAGTGATGAATGGAATAGAGAAAATTTAAAAAAACTAAAAAATAAACTTTCAAAACTCATTCGTCCGGATTTAAATAAAACATTAAAGGAGACTTCATTTAAACTAATTTTAGAAGTACCAGATGAGATAAAAAATGACGAACGTGAAAGGGGAAAGGCCAAATTAAAAAAAGACAATGAAGGCTATTCTTATTATAATACTATTAATGGTGAAATAAGAAATTTTGTTTTTGATCAATTGAATATTAGAACTACAAAAATTATAGCAACTGTTAATGAAGATGGGAACTTTGTAACTACAGAATTAATCGATAGAGATACATTTATTTATCATATAAGAGTGAGTAACAAATATACTCTTTTGAAAAGCACTTCCATAACACTATATTTTCTTAATAGATCTGCTAAAGTGGCATTTTCTAGAAAAATGGGAATTCGTGCAGTTGAATATGGCAGTTTATTTGTCTATAAGAATGGTTTTCGCATATATCCATATGGAGAAAGAGGTGATGACTCATTAGGTATCGATAATAGGGCAGTACAAGGATATAGTAGGTTTATCGGATTAAGAAACCTGATTGGACTAATTGATATACAAGGTAAAAATGATGAATTGAGAGAAGCAACAAGTAGAGATGCTGGTTTAGTTAAAACAAAAGCCTATTATCAATTGGCTGATGCGAGTCCTTATGCCGATAGTTTGCTAGTAGATACATTAAGAAGATTAGAAAAATATGTTGTTGATGTTACACAATGGGGAGTAAATTTGGATGATGATATTGAAGATCTTAATAACGAAAGCATTAAACGAAATTTGGTTAAACTTATTTCTAATATTGCAGATGATCATTCATTATTATCCCTTAAATACAATAAAGATATTATACAATTAGTTGGAGCACAAGAAGAAAAAAGTGCCAAGAAATTAATTAAGAATTTTAAAAGAATAGCTGCTGAGTCCAATAATCCAACTCTTTTAAAAGATGCAGAGTACCTTGAGAAAACATTAACATCAGCTATGAAAGCTAAGGAATCAGCAGAAAAAGAATCCTTAAATATTATTGATGAAAAGAAAAGAATTGAAGATGAATTAGACAAACGAATTAATCAGGTTAGATTCTTACAATCAGTAAAATCAATAGAATATGATGATGTTCGCAACCTGAATCATATAATTGGAATGAAAGCTGACATAATAAATAAAGAGATAAAACTTTTTAAAAATAAATTAGATAAGAATCAGTCTCTTACTAAGAAAGAAATTATGGGCTTTCTAAACACTATTGGATTAGCTAGTGGACAAATTTATACAATATCCAATTTTACAACTAAAGGGAATTTTTTAAACACTCGTCAAAGCGCTCATCAGGATATTGTTAAATATATTATTGATTATATAGAGAATATATATAAATATTTATCTCCAATAAAAACCAAATACTTAAATGAAGATTCAAAGTTCATAATAAACTTCATTCCATTTGATATTTCGATGTTAATAGATAATATAATTGGGAATTCACGAAAAGCAAATGCTAACTTGCTAGAAATAGATTTTAATAAATTATCAGACAAAATTTTACAAATAATATTTCGAGATAATGGTAACGGATTAAACTCAAGTATTCACAATCCAGAGGTAATTTTTGAAGAGGGCTTCACAACTACAAATGGATCTGGTTTGGGGTTGGCTCATGTAAATAAAATAATTGAAGAACTAAAGGGTAAAATTCATGTTAATCCTAATTATAAAAATGGTTTTGAGTTAATAATAACTCTAAATAAATGAGAATTAAATATTTCATTCTTTGGATTGAGAATGATAAATCTTGGCAATCCACGGCACAAAAACTAATTGAGGTTGAGTTAATTGATTTAGGCTTCATACCTATTATAAATGCTATCACAGGTGAAGAAGAATTAAAGGAGTTATTGGCAATTAAACCAGATTTAAAAGAATATGATATTATTTTGGTTGATTATAAATTGAATAATGAGGAACAAGGGAATGTCCTTATTGAACAAATAAGAAATAATGAGATATATACTGATGTATTATTCTATTCTCAAGACATTAACGCACTTAGGGATGCTTTCAGAAGTTTAGAACTTGAAGGAGTATATACCTCTTCCAGGGCTAATTTTGAAGAGAGATTTTCTAAAATAATGAAAACCACTATTAAAAAAGTTGAGGAAGTATCAACTTTGAGAGGTTTGATAATGGCGGAGACTTCAACATTGGATGAAATGATGCTTTCTATTATTAAAAAGTATCTTAATAATGCCAGTTCTAAAAAAAAGGAAGTATATATTGCATATTTGTTTTCAAAAGTAGAAGAATCAGTAACCACTTGCAATAAGATTTTTCGAGAGTTAAAAGATAAAAATGATGTTGAAACACTAATTGAAACTCCTTTACTTTTTACACTATTTCAAAAGTCATTAGGAATTAATAAAATTATTAAGCAATCTGAGAATATAGAAATAAAAATATTTAAAGGTTATCACGAGGATTTTAACAAAAAAATCATACAAATAAGAAATATATTCGCACATGTCGAAGAAAAGGAAGAGAATGGGAATATTGTATTAGTTGATACAAAGGGTATGCAGGAAGTGTTCTCATCTGAAAGATGTGTTGAGATAAGAAAGGACATTCTTGCGTTTTCCGAGAAATTGGAAGGGATTAATAAAATCGTTTGAAAAGTCTATTATTTGCAAGCACATTGCCAAAGCCGCTCTACGGCCTTCCCTATCACCAAAGCTTTGGCAAAAAGCTTGCAAATCTAGGGATATTGAATTTTAAAATTTTTCTCCCTCACGCCGATGCAAGAAGAACTACTGCAACGAGACAAACAAATAGAAAATAATCAGATAACGATAGCTTCGTATAACGAGACTGTTTTCTAGTACCATGACAAATAAAAAAGGCCTGGCCCATAACACGGACAATAAAGGTAAGTTGCTTGTCACGGTTTTTGCTTTTGCTCCTGCA
>CAZTKW010000444.1:1074-3715 GCA_964614315.1 uncultured Pirellulales bacterium | reverse complement strand
ACATTGCAGGCGGTAGAACATATTACCGGCACTATCCTTGTTGCAATTGCCGTAAAAATTGGTACGGTTCGCCTGATTGACAACATTCTGCTGGATTTGAGCAAGTAATAATATATACTGACAATTAACTATGTTTGTAAAATTATTAAAAAGCAAGTTGCATCGCGCAAGGATTACTGACACAAAATTGCATTACTCCGGCAGTATTGCGATAGACTCAGAACTGATGGAAGCGGCCGGCCTGTTGCCTTATGAGTCTGTCTTGGTCGCCGACTTAAATAATGGCAACCGCCTCGAAACCTACGTTGTCCCCGGACAACCAAACTCACGTGAAGTCATAATAATGGGCGCTGCCGCAAGGCAAATCAAACCGAAAGATATTGTAATAATCCTTGGCTTCGGCTTTTATACGCCCGAAGAAGCAAAAAAGCATAAACCCAAAATAGTTGTTCTTGACGAAAATAATAAAATAAAAACTGACTACTGAATTTTGTAAATCTCTATAATGTATCCTGAACTTTTTAAGATTCCTTTTACTGATTTGACCATAAAGAGTTATGGCCTGATGATGGTCATTGGCTTTCTTGCAGCCGTTTCTATAATAAGACGTCTTAATAAAAACATTACACCCTCACCTCAATTGATTACCAATGCGGCTCTGTACGCGCTTATAGCTGGAGTAGTTGGCTCGCGTCTGTTCTATGTAATCCACCATTTCAGCCAGTTCAGAGGTGATTTCTTTTCCATATTTGCTATTTGGAAGGGTGGTCTGGAGCTTTTGGGTGGTGTACTTTTAGCAATTGCTGTCATTATTATCTATATGAGGCACCACAAGCTTCCGATTCTCCATTATCTTGACATCCTTGCTATAGGTTTATTGTTGGCGCTTGCATTTGGCAGAATGGGATGTTTCTTAAATGGCTGTTGTTTCGGAAAGCCCACAAATCTGCCCTGGGCCGTTCGTTTCCCATACCATTCACCCACGAATGTCCACTCACCGGCATACTCAAGTCAGGCGCACCCCGATATTCGAAGAAACCGCCCCGAGCCGCA
The DNA here is from genome assembly GCA_964614315.1 of uncultured Pirellulales bacterium. Taxonomy (GTDB): domain Bacteria; phylum Planctomycetota; class Phycisphaerae; order Sedimentisphaerales; family Anaerobacaceae; genus CAZTKW01. Next base: position 2,662 of record CAZTKW010000444.1, on the reverse strand, counting down.
GTTGAAACTTCCGGATAATTTTTTCGGTTATACTGATAAAAATGGCTCCTGGTACTCAGGACTCAAACCCTATGAATATTTAACACCTGAGCAGAAGGATATGGTTGATAATGGTCAATATCGCTGTCTGCCCGTCCACCCGACCCAGTTGTATTCTTCAGCAAATGCCTTTCTTTGCTGCCTCCTGCTTTATCTTTTCTGGCTAAGGTCTCAGAAAGCTGAAAAATCAAAAAACAAAGGAAAATTATTCGCCAAACCCGGCTGCACTTTCGGCCTGATGTTCATAATTTACGGCGTTACACGCTTTTTACTTGAATTTGTGAGGGATGATAACCCCTTTGAATTTGACAGTATAACTATTTCACAGAATATCGGCATCGCTATGGTAGTACTCGGAGCAGCTTTGATGATAATATTTCAAAAAAAGAAAACAAATGTTCCTGAACCTTAGACTAAATACCCGCTGCGACTCGTAAAGCCTGGGCTGTCGGAAGTTATTATTTTTTTAACTTGAACATAGAGCAAAATTGACGATATATAATAAATAAGCACTAACTAACGCTAAATATATTCGGTGGCAATACTATGGGCCTTTATGATAGAGATTACACTCGGGCTGATTCGCAATACCGCTTTAGAAATGCCCCCCAGATGCGAATGTCCTTCCCTAAAATTACACCGGCTGTAAAATGGCTGCTGATTATCAACGTCGTCGTCTTCTTTATGCAGATTATGGGCGCCGACAGATTTCTCGTAACCTGGTTTGCCGTTTATCCACCTGTATTTTTCCAGCTATGGCGGGTTATAACCTACCAGTTTTTGCACGGCCATCCATGGCACATACTTCTTAATATGCTTGGCCTATTCTTCTTAGGCCCAACTCTTGAAAGACACTGGGGCAGCAAGAGATTCGTTATTTTTTATCTCTTTTGTGGTGCAGTGGGAGGTCTGTTTTATCCCTTGCTTGCTGCATTGAAATTTCTCCCTTCAGTGCATTTGATAGGGGCGTCCGGCGCTATACTCGGAATGTTAGCCGCCTGTGCCATTCTTTTTCCGCACTTTGTGGTTATCATTTTTCTCTTTCCGGTACCAATAAGAATTGCCGCAATTGCTCTGACCCTTTTCTATACAGCCAATCTGTTGATGGCCGGCTTTAATGCCGGCGGTGATGCCGCCCATCTGGCCGGTATAGCCGCAGGAGCAATTTATGTCTTTTCGCAATCATGGCGGGACAAACTGAAACAAAAAGTGCAGGCTGGTACCCGGCAGAGGAGGGTCCCTGAACAATATAATCTCCAGGTTGAGCTCGACCGAATCCTCCAGAAGGTACACGATTTCGGCATACACAGCCTGAACTCAAAAGAGAAAAAGATTCTAAAGCAGGCAACCAAATCGCAGCAAATGAGAAACAAATATTGAGACCTTTTCAACTCTCTCATCGATGGCAGCATTTCACAAAATAGCACAAATCTTCCATTCCGACTGAAAGCAAATAATTAGCCATAAAACCCGCTCGAACTGGAAATTGCAGTAGCGTAACTTTACCAGAAGATAATATAAAAGAGTATCACGCCGGCTATAACCATAC
>CAZTKW010000444.1:0-1064 GCA_964614315.1 uncultured Pirellulales bacterium | reverse complement strand
CCGCCAAGCCACAGAACCAGCGGGCTGGTCTTCATATCTAAATCTTCTTTCTTAGGCATTACCTTTGGCTCTGCCAGAGGTTTGAAATACAAAATAACCAACATAACAAGAATAATTACCGCGAAGGTGATGGCCATCCTGTTAAGAAAAGCGATATCGCCGAATTGCCACTGCAAAAAGCCATAGACAGGCACACAAAGTAAAAGTGCGGTAACGCCGGCTGAGGCAGGGGCCCGCCTGAAAATAAATCCGAAAACAAATGCAGCAAGAATACCTGGCGAGATATAGCCCTGAAATTCCTGTATATAATGAAATATCCCCTTAAAACGCGGGTCGCCCAGATGCGGAGCAATCAGGCAGCCGATTATAACAAACAGCACGGTCATAATTCGTCCGATTCTTACAAGCATCCGTTGCGAGGCGTCCCTGTGCCAGTGCCTCTTGTAAAGGTCCATAGTGAAGATGGTCGAGGCTGAATTTAGCATTGAAGCGAGCGAGCTTATCACTGCTCCGCTTAGAGCGGCGAATATGAATCCTCTAAGGCCTGCTGGAATAAGATTCCTGATTAACATCGGGTAAGCCTGGTCGGTGGCGGAAAGCTGGTCCCCGTAAAGCTGAAAAGCCATTATACCCGGAAGCACAATCGCAAATGGTACAATCAGCCACAGACCGGCGGCGAAGATTATACCAAGTTGCCCCTGGCGTAGATTCTTTGCCGCCAGCGTTCTTTGAACAATGAACTGGTTCAGTCCGCAGTAGTAAAAATTCGGAATCCAGAGACCAATCACAAGCGCCGTCCACGGTATCTCGGGATGGTCGGCAGGCAGCACCATATGCAGTTTGTCGGCGTTTTCCCGCCCGAACAATTTGATGCCGTTTACAAAGGCGGTAATAATGCCGGAACCGGTTTGCTCAGCCTGCTCCAAGGCTCCTATGGCAATAAACCCAAGAACCATTGTAATAATTCCGCCGATCAGAAGCCCGGAGCCCTGAAACAAATCCGCCCACGCAACGGCTTTGAGGCCTCCCCAGGTCGTATATAAAGCCGCTATCGCACCTATAAG
>CAZTKW010000443.1:0-3732 GCA_964614315.1 uncultured Pirellulales bacterium | reverse complement strand
TAATGATGAATCTATAAGCCAGAGTCTTTATAGTTTTCAGGCGGCACTGGAAGAAGAAGGCGAATCTCTTGGAGAATTCATCCGCCGGATTTATATTGAAAAATGGCTGGGCGATACCCTATATCATGCTTCAGCCATACGGACGACTTTTGTTAACGCTATGCACAATTTTCTTACAGACTACGGTCTTTTTAACATGGAAAGAGTGTCAATGAGCCCGGTAACCGACCCGCTCGCTCATGATGTGGAACATGTTCCAACCATTGCTTACAAAGGTCATGATTACAAGGCAACACATTCTATGATATACTCGAAGTTTTTAGCCTGTCTAAGCCCGAAGTTTAAAGGTATATTTGTTGACTCACCAAATATCCGTCTTGAGATCGAAAGCTCTGTAGGCACTCAACGTGGAAAATACCTGGCTGACTTTTCGCAGATGGATATTGAACTTAGGCGGAACAGAGGTGTCTGTCTCGAAGATTATCTCAGTAGCCCTGATAAAGTAAAACAGATACTAAAAGAAGACATGGAAAAAGCTCTCAACTTTTTCGAGCAGTTGATCATTTATGCTACAACAGTTGTAGTAGAGAAAAACGAGGAGAACTTAAAAGCTCTTGGTGTTGCGATCGAAGTGCCGAAGTCACCTTTTCCAAGGTTTAGAAAAGACGAGTCGGTAGGGAAATACGGTTCCTCTGGCTTCGAGTCCAAACTGGGTCAGGAGGCTGATTCACAGTTTTTCTGGGTTATAGGTCTTATGAGAGAAAACTATGACCTGATATATCCTTATCTAAAGTCAGATGGTTCCAAGATTCCCATTTCCGATTTTACCTCGGACATGATTTACAACTATGATATCTGCGCACAATCCATTCAGCGTAAAACCGGCAAGTACGGTGATACGTATGAAATAATGTCCGGGGCGATAAGAGAGTGGCTCTACGAACCTATTATAGAGCGTCTGATCGATAATAAGGTGATTCCTGTAAAACCTAATTTTGTGAAAGGCAAATTGGTAAATATAGATGAACTTGGCGGCTATGGCCCGTTTCTTATGGCTATCGCACAGAAAGATGGCGAGGGTAAATCCGTATTTCCCGATACTTTCGGAGGTGGCGTTGGAATCGAAAGAACTTTGTTTGCATTAACTAAGGGAGAATGTGTTAAAAAAGTAGATGATGTTACTTTTTTTGGGAAGAACCCGGATTCTCATCCGATTTTCCTTTATTAAAAAAATTAATATATGCTTAGGTATTAAATGATACTGTCCAACAAAAACGCGGGATTATATGAACCTCGTCGGGAGCACGACGGCTGTGGTATAGGGGCGGTTGTAAATATCAACGGCCAACGAGACCACTCTATTATTGAATACGGTAAGGAGATACTGATAAACCTCCACCATCGCGGAGCAGCCGGCGCTGATGAAGTCACCGGAGATGGGGCTGGGATTCTGTTTCAGATTCCGCATGTTTTTTTTGAAGCTGAGTGCAACCGGTTAGGTTTTTTTTTGCCTGAAAGCTCAAAGTATGGAGTCGGAATGGTCTTCGGTTCAAAGGATGAAGAGCTTCGCAGGAAATGTGAGCAGATACTGGAAAACACTGTCGGCCATTATGGTCTGAAAGTGCTAGGCTGGCGTGATGTACCGACTTCGAATGATTGTCTCGGGGAGATAGCTCTCCAGTCAGAGCCTACCGTAAAACAAATCTTTGTGGATGGGGGAGGACTGGAAGGCGAATTGTTGGAACGACAGCTGTATTTAACACGTAAAAAAGCCGAAAAGATGGTCAGGAAAAATTTTGGACAATATTGTGAGGACTTCTATCTGACGTCGTTTTCCGACAGCACCATTTGTTACAAAGGCATGTTCATGGCCTGGCAGTTGTTTGCTTATTACCCCGACCTTGCAGACGAGCGTGTCAGTTCCGCCCTTGCCATTGTCCACCAGCGCTACAGCACCAATACATTTCCAAGCTGGCGACTGGCTCAACCGCTGCGGAGTATAGCACACAACGGAGAGATAAACACACTTAGCGGAAACCGCAACTGGATGCAGGCACGTCAGATGAAAATGTCCAGCGAAGTCTTCGGTAGCAATATCAATGATTTGTTTCCGATTCTAAGCCCCGAAGCAAGTGACTCTGCATGTTTTGACAATGTGCTCGAATTGCTCGTTCGTGCCGGCCGCAGCATGCCTCATTCGGTAATGATGATGATTCCCGAAGCATTTGGGACGAGTTACCATATCAGCATGGATAAACGTGCCTTTTACGAATATCATGCGTCTATAATGGAGCCCTGGGATGGTCCGGCCGCTATGGTTTTTACTGATGGCAGAATTGTCGGCGGAACACTGGACAGAAATGGTTTAAGGCCCTGTCGTTATCTCGTTACCACCGATGGATTAGTCGTCATGGCAAGTGAGGCTGGAGTGGTACAGTTTCCACCGGAAAAAATTAGAAGAAAAGGACGCTTGCAGCCGGGCCATATGTTTCTTGTTGATACGGTCGAGGGGCGAATAATCTCTGATAATGAGATAAAGAGCAAGATTGCTCGACAAAAACCTTATCGCAGATGGCTGGATGAGAACAAGATTGAACTTCGCGGCCTTTTTGATGCACCCAAATTAGTACATACTGATACTGAAACGCTGGCTAAAAGACTACGACTGTTCGGGTACACTCGGGAAGAATTAAAAACGATTTTGTTGCCGATGGCCCTGAACGCACAGGAACCGGTCGGCTCTATGGGAAATGATGTGCCTTTAGCGGTTCTTTCTGACAGGCCGAAGCTGCTGTTTAATTATTTCAAACAGCTTTTCGCGCAGGTTACAAATCCTGCGATAGACCCTCTGCGTGAAGGACTGGTTATGAGCTTGATGAATTTTGTTGGCAAAAAGCCAAATATTCTCGATGAAACGCCTGAGCACTGCCGACAGCTGAAATTGCCGCACCCAATCCTGACTAATGAAGATATTGAGCGGCTGCGTACCGCAAAAAGGGAAGACCTTAAAGTCGCTACCATCTCAGCGGTATTTGATATCGACGTACCTAATGTTGCTGCCGGGTTGAGGCAAGCTCTAAGTGGATTGGTCGACTCTGCGGAGCGGGCTATCGGGAAAGGGGCCTCGCTGATAATAATCAGCGACCGTCAGGTTTCACAGACGAAAGCTCCAATTCCATCACTTCTGGCAACAGCCGCGGTTCACCACGGCCTGCTTAATAGAGGTCTTCGTGGGCAGGTCGGTTTAATTGTTGAAAGCGCTGAACCGCGAGAGGTAATGCATTTTTGCCTTTTATGCGGCTTTGGTGCTAACGCAATAAATCCCTATCTGGCATTCGAAACTCTCGACTATCTTCACCGCGAAGGTGAAATTTCTGAAGACACCGAAACCTCACAGATAGCAGATAACTATATTGCCGCGATTAAAAAAGGAATTCTAAAAACAATGAGCAAGATGGGAATCTCAACGCTGCGAAGTTACACCGGGGCTCAACTTTTCGAGGCCATTGGACTGAACCGTTCGTTTGTTGATGAATACTTTACCGGTACAAGTTCGAGAATTGGTGGAATTGGTCTGCCAGAGGTCGCACGGGAGGTAATCGCCCGTCATAACGCAGCTTTCCAACAGCGCCCCTCGGGGGCGCTTGAACTGGACTTTGGTGGTGAATATCATTTCAGACATAACGGCGAGCAGCATCTTTGGAATCCTACAACGATAGCACGGCTACAACA
>CAZTKW010000442.1:0-3740 GCA_964614315.1 uncultured Pirellulales bacterium | reverse complement strand
TCATCTCCACCGACACGAATGGATTCACAATTCGCAATATCGGCAAGACTCAGTATCGCCACTTCCGTAGTTCCCCCCCCAATATCCACTATCATTGAGGCCGTCGGGTCGGTTATGGGAAGCCCGGCACCGATGCCCGCTGCCATCGGCTCATCAACAAGATAAACTTTACGGGCGCCTGCACGCTCGGCGCTGTCTATAACCGCACGACGCTCAACCGCGGTTATACCGCTCGGAACGGCAATTACTACTCGTGGCCTTACAAGCGTACCCCTGCCGTGAACCTTCCTGATAAAATAGTTCAGCATCGCCTCGGTAATTTCAAAATCGCTGATTACCCCGTCCTTCAGGGGACGTATCGCACTAATCGACCCGGGGGTTTTACCGAGCATTTCATGTGCAATCAAACCGACCGCTTCACCATTGTTTAAAACTACATTCGTTCCTTTGCGAACGGCCACTACGGAAGGTTCATTGAGGACGATTCCTTTTCCGCGGACACAGACAAGGGTAGTGCACGTACCGAGGTCGATACCCATATCCATGCTAAAAAAGCCTAATATCATATCCAGTAGCACTTTGGACTCCCTTCTCAATTTTACAATTGACTGAAAGTTTATAATATAAACTTTACTTGTCAATAGTCAATTGTCAATTGGCTACAGGAATTTCAAATATTGTGCCGTATTGAAACTGGCACTTATAGGCCACAAATATGGCGGCGGCAAGCACTACAAAAAAAGCCAAAGCGAGAATCGCTGTGTAAACATTATCTGCTGGAACCACTTTCCCGCCATGAACTTGCCCATTGGGACTCATATATCGACCTCAAATAGTAACTCTTAATTTCTCACTTATTCACTGTTTGTCTCGTCAAAGGCTGCTTTACAAAAAAATCTTAAAAATTAGTCGAGACGCTGTCATTTGCCTTTGGTGGCTGCTGAACAAGTTCCAGAATACCAACAGACTCCTCGGCGTCAACGTCTATTATCAAAATATCGCAAATAAATTCATCACCCCTCGTAACGTGGAACTTCATTCCGTCCTTAACTCCATCCGCCGAACCGAGCGATATCCGGGCAAGAGAATTCTTCAGGTCAATTTCTTTCACCAGCCCCTTCAAACCAATATCCTTCGTACGGGGCATAACCGGTAATACCCGCGTCCTTTCGGGAGTAACCGGTACAGGGGCCTCAACTCTCCTGCCTATCGGCTGAAGGTATTTGTCCACCTGGATTTGCAATTCGGCCTTTGCTTCTATCAATCGCCGTTTTTCCGCCTCCAGCGTCTCGATTATCGCCATCTTCTCAATCAATGTATTTGATGTTTCATTCAGCTCTTTAGTCGTCTGGATTTTCTCTGCCTTGGCTTTCTTCAGCTCTTCAAGAGTATTTTTAAGCAATTGGCCTTGTTTGTCGTTGGTTGTGTAAAAGTCCTTTGTTATACTCGTCCAGCTGTCAACTTTCTGCAATAGAACCGCCTTTTCTCGCTCAGATTCCTTCAGTTTAGTCTCTATTTGTTTACATTCCGCTTGAAGCGAAGCCATTTTATTATTAAGAGCGTCTTCCTGCTGCTGGTATTTTTTCTTTCTGTCCTCTAATTCCCTTTTAGCTTCTTTTTCTTTCTCCACCGCCGCATTGAATTGAGTCCGCAAAGCGTCGCTTTTCTGCCTGTAATTATCCGAATTAGCTACATAAACCACCACTATTGCACTGAGAACAATAGAAAACACTGCCAGCAGGACTATCAAAATCTTCGTAAGTTTACTCAAGATTAGCTCCTTTCAGTTATTACTAAATCTACCCTTGCCCACGCCGCTAAAAACCCACGGCATTATAATATCGTCTAAAGCAACATTATTTTAAGCTAAAAACCTGAAAAGGTCAAGTTATTTTTGGCAAATTAGAGTAAGTTGGCAATTTAGCGTAACCAAAATAAACCCATAAATGTTAAACAGGGAGCTTTATTTGCCCTTTTGCAACTGAAAAACCGCCTTCGCTGCCGCTATACGCACAAATTTCGAACTGTCTCTTAAAAGGCCCGGCAACTCAATAACAAGGCGTTCTGTACCGATTTGACCTATCGCAAGTGCCGTCAGCACCTTTACTTGTTCGGCCCCCTTGTCATCAAGGCCGGCCGTCAGATCCTGTGTAAAAACGTCAAGAACTTCTGCCTCGCCCGAAGTATCGCCAAGCATACCAAGCTGCTCCGCAGCGCTCAATCGAACCTCCAAAACCTCGTCATCCAGCATCGTTATAAGTGCATTTTTCGCCTCTCGGCTACCCAAAGCCCCCATAGCCTTGATACCCGTTATCCTGTAGTCAATATATTTACTTATAAGCATCGTCCACAGTTTCGTATATATCCGCTCATCACCGAGTCTCGCTATGGCCTCGGCCGCCTGAAAACTTACTTTCAGCTCTGAATCCTCCGAGTTTTTCGACCAATACAACAAATCCAGAGAACCTTTATCACCGCTTTTACCTATCAGCCAAACCGCATTGGCACGAACTGTCTGGTCTTTATTGCTTACTGCTTCGCGCAAAGTTCCAAGTTCGGCCGCACTCCCAAGTCTCACTAAAGCATAAGCCGCGGCTATACGAACATTTTCATCCGGGTCTCTTCGCAATACTCTTACAGGTTCTCTCGCAAGATAATATTCTACGTCCCCTACTGCAACCGCCGCCGCAAACCGCACCGGAACAAAATCATCTTTTAGCAGGCGCTGAACTCTCGGCATCAATTCAACCAGACCCACATCTGCAACAACTTCAATAGCTTGAGCTCTCACTCGAGGCTCACCATCAGACAAACCTTCCTGAATAATCCTAAGAGCTTCAGCGCTGTTGCTCCCGGCCTTGACCCTGCCGCCCCCGCCCCCTCCGAACGTCTCCAACGTTCCATTGCATCCAAAGCACACAAATAAGCAGAACGTAAAAATTAACAGGTAGGTTATTAAATCTCGAATGGTTAACCTTAAACTATGTCTCTTAGCCAAAACTTCTTCCATTTGGCTTTCCCAGGCTATTTAAACTTCTTATCACCAACGTCCGGTAATATCGCTTAAAAAGAGGTAATATTAAAAACATAACAAAAACACACGCAAAACTTGAATCAAGCCATTGCCCGTATTTACTAAAGAACGTTACCCTTTTATCTATCGGCACTTTATCAACAAACCATCCAGCCATTCCTTGCCGTTCCATCGCCTCACCAGGCAGGTTTCCAGCCGAAAAACCGTCTTTAATCCGCCCTTCGCTGTCTATCAGGCAGCTTATACCGGTATTGACGCTCCGAACAATCGCAACCCGGTTCTCAACCGCCCGGAAAACGCACACAGCCGTATGCTGGCTAAGTTCGGTACTTGGGCAAACTTTTCCCTCCTTGAATTTCACAAACCACCCGTCGTTGCTTATATTAACAAGCCAATCGACTTTTTTGCCTCCCTGCTCGTCTAACGCAAATCTCCGCCCAATCACGGGAACGGCATCTTCATAACAAATTATTACGCCGAAATTGTAAATTTGTTCGCCTTGCCCGTCTCTCCCGACCATCTCAAAAACTGTGTATTCTTCCCCGTAATCAAGTGAATAATCATAATCATAAGGTGTAAATTTCATCAACTGCCTATAAAGCCACGGTATGCTCTTCTTAAACGGCACTACCTCACCGAACGGCACAAGGTGAATTTTATTATATTGACTGCTCTCCTTCCGCCCATCAGGCCGATAAAGAAACGC
>CAZTKW010000441.1:0-3751 GCA_964614315.1 uncultured Pirellulales bacterium | reverse complement strand
TTGAAAGCACCTTTCTGCCGCTGTCCGGCAATAAGAATCTTGTATTGTTTCTCTCCCGACTCAGGTTTTTATAACGTTCCATCTTCTCTTATTTTATTGGCCAGCCGCCGTGGGCGTCGATTATTTCATCAATTTGCTTCATAATTCTTATAGTTTCACCAATTGCTACAACAATCTTTCGATAATGTTTGATATCTTCGTATGTTAGTTCTCTTTCCCTGCGGTCTTTTAGCCATTTTTCACAAACTTGATATCCGCCTATATGAAATTCCCATACCTCCGGTTTTACTCCCTCAAAATATTGGTCTTTGTTTATATGGACCTTGCCGTTCTTTGGTTTTTCGGCATGGGCAACGTATTTAGGATAACCCTTTTCAACCGTATTATCACCCGTGATGTCAAAAGCAGGCCATTTTTTATCGTCCTCTAACGTCTCTGATTCCATCAGGTGCAGCTTGCATAGCTTCTCGCCTGCCTTGCATAATTTGCTCAATAGCGTTTTACTTTTTGTTAGCGGTACCCGTGGAAAATCTATCTTCAAAAACTCTGCGTATCGCCTGCGGTATTCTGGCGAGTGAAACAGCGCATAGATATAATAAAATATATCCTCTGGCCCGAAAGTCTTTGTCAAGTCACCGGCACCATCTGTTACAAACTCTAATTTGACCTTATTCGCAAATTCCTCCACAAACTCAAAATTCAAATTTGGAACACGATTATTCTTACCTGCTGGCCAATGAGTATGCTCAAACAAATCTTTTTTTTCACCCTCTGGATAGATGTAAAGAGGCGCCAGGCTCATTATGCCCTTGTTGCTGTAAAACGCTCTATTATCTATAATGTGTTCGGTTACACCAAAATGCGTATAATTATCATTCAAGGCTACTTGACGCATAAAAACTAAACCTAAATTCTCTCCCGCTAGCATGTGATGCATAACCTCTGGCCGAGGCCAATCTACCATCCAATCAGTATAATATATGCTTCGTATATCAAACGGTCGGTAAAGCATATTTATTATTCGTTTTTCCCATTTTTTATCAGAATCAACCTTTTTACGCACCTCGGCGATTTTCCAACTTCGTGTATCACCTGACAGATATTTTGACGAGCCTTTGCCGTCAAAGTATGTGCTGCGTATTTCTCCATCACTAATTCTCAGGTCTTTAAATTTTCTGACTCTTTCAAGCAAAACAACAAAAACAAAAACTAACACAAATTTATCTCTAGCCGTTACGATTCCCCTAACATTCACAGGCAGTATTTCACAAATTTTAATAAATTTTTCATATTCCTTTCTTTTTGATTCATCCCTTCTGACGAAAAAATAATATGGTGAATTGGGCGATAACTCAGTCCAGTCCGTGGTTTTGATGTCATTTTGTACAAGCCATTCATATTTACCTTTTCGCAGTCCATATAGTTCCGCGTGATATATTTTGGCAGGTACACCACCATCTTTTTTTCTTACAAAAATACCTATTGACACTCCCTGCTGTATGTCAAAAACATTTTTGTCGGGTGAGCCATCCGGACAGTTCTTCTCTTTCATGAGGTTGCCATGCAGATCTAAAATATATATCTCATCAAATGTCTGAATCAAGCTTTGTCGCATTCCTCTGAAAGTTGGATTATCAAGATATCCGTGATTGGTTATAAAACCTAATATCCCGTAACCGCTCTGTTCAATTCTCAACTGACCGAAGCGAATAAACTTTACATAATCATCCTGCAGCCAGACCTTTTTTTCTCCAAGTGGTTGTCCGTCAATTTCATAATAGCTTTGAGCACCGTTTTTGCCCGGAAGTTTGTTTTTTAATATTTGATCGGTCCATTCATTCATATTCGCGGATATTCCCGCATAAGGTGGGTTACCTGTAACAACCATAATCGGTAAATCTTTTTTGACTTTATCGGCGGCCCTTGCCTCCCGACTCAAGTATTGAATAAATACATTTTTTGATATTATTTCCGCTTCTTCTAATGTATTGGTTAAATATATCCCCAATCGTTCATCACTGGAAAAGTCGTAGCCAGTCTCAGCCAATTGCAGACCCAACTTCATATGAGCTACCGCATAAGGAGACATCATCAATTCAAAACCAAACAACCTCGGCAAAAGATGCTCTTTCACATAGCCCGACCATGCGCCTTTTTGGCGTTTGAATTTCTGGTGAATCTGATCAATAATTTCAAATAGAAACGTCCCCGTCCCGACAGCTGGGTCAAGTATTAATAATCTGTGCACCTCTTGCTCTTGCTCCGCCGTTTGCTTTTTGTCTTTTACTTTGGCCTTTTTACTTTTAACTTTTATCTTGCTGTCGTCTGCCAACCCCCGCCTTAAACCAAATTTCTCCTTCAACAAAATATCCACGCTGCGAACGATATAACTTACCACTTCATCCGGGGTATAATAAACCCCTCTTGCTTTTTTGAGCTTCGGATCATATTCGGCCAGGAATGTTTCGTAGAAATGTACTACCGGGTCCTTACGTTTTTTATGTCTGGCAAAGTCTCGTAGTATCACCCCCATATCCGCCAGCCTTAACAGTTCCACTAAATCATCCACCAGCCATACAATTCTGTCATCCAATTTGGGGCCTGCAATATCGCCAAAAATATCACGGAAAAATGGATTGGTCTTTGGCAACAGGTACGCTGCATGTTCTCTGGTTAATTCTTTGGCCCTGTCATCCATACCGTGAAAAGCAGCGTATGTGTCCCTTCCGAATACAGTCATATCGTCAATATGACATCGCGCGCTGAACAGCCCGTAACAAATCGTCTGGGCATACATATCAGCAAACTGTTCTTCGGTTAAATCGTGCAGCAGAACTTCTTTGAACGCCTCGAATTGCCCGTGCAATGTTCCAGAATCATCTTCCTGCCGGAATGTTTCTTTAATGATATCACGCATCATTTGCGCTTTATGGGCCATTTGTGTAGCTAATTCTTTGGGGATTTTTATCTTTTCCGGCTTTTGGCTTAGAAAAGATTTCAACAGTTGACTAACCTTTTCTTCACCTTTGTCAGCAATTTTAAACTTACCTGCTGATTCTTCTGCCAGTTTTGCAGTGAGCTGTTTTTCACCGTTTACATACCAGCGAAATTCGATGTAATCTGTAAAAATGAAATTATTAAGACTAGGCAGATATCTTTTTTTAATTTGTTCTGTTTTAGCTGCCTGCGTTAAGTTTATGCCAATATCTTTAGCCTCTACATACCCGATATTTTGATCCAGCCCCTTTTTTCTTCGCGATACAATATAATCTGGCGCACCGCACTTTTGTCGCCGTGGCTCATTAGTGGCGGTTATCTTGTTGCCTAATGCCTCAATCAATGCCTTCAATGCCGGCCGGTGTGTATGTTCCGTTGCATCCCCTCGCAAATAGGCCTTATTAATCTCTGATAGATATGTTTCAAATGCATTAACCATTTCAATATTTCCCTAACACTCTCATAAAAAAATATTTCCCCAATATTCTAACTACTTTCCTCCCCAAAACACAACTCTTTTTCCCCAAAATTATTACCACCCCCCAACTCCTCGCTGTTGTTGCCTTCTGCTCGGAAACTGTTTTATCCGTACGCCTACGGCGTACTTACTATAGGATTCCTCGTTGCGGCCTCCGCCAACAACAGCTCACATCAGCAACCAGCCAACCAACCCAGCCTAACCGGCAACCATCACCAAGATCCCCATTCCTCGCCACCAGCTAAGAAAATCCCCACGCCTCGCCACAAGCGAGGC
>CAZTKW010000440.1:0-3758 GCA_964614315.1 uncultured Pirellulales bacterium | reverse complement strand
GTCGAACTGCTCTGATACCGCTCTCCAATAGGATTCGGTATTTCCCTTGTCCTTAGAGAGCGAGTCGATAATCTCTCCAGCGCGTTTCCAGCACCGCCTGTAATACTCGTCCCTGCCCGTCTGCCTAGTTATGTTCAGGCCCTCCAGCATCTTTCGGTCAAATTTTTCCAGATTTATTCTAATCATTTTCAATCCTTAGTTTTAATCCCCCCACCCTATCTTTAATATCAAGATACCTATGAGGCCGAACATCGAGGCGAATATCTCAATCCCGTGTATTATTGCGTTCGCTGTGATTATCGTGCCTAGCATATAGCCTCCACAGACCGCTAATACAAATCGCTTAGTTCCTCGCTTCATTCTCAATCCCTAAACCCCAGCTTCCTCACCGCCAAGTTAAACGGCTTGCCGCACTCATCGCAGGTTTCGCGGGTGTCGATCTCCTTCTTTGCTTGGCAGTGGGGGCAGGTGATTTTCATCCTTTAGGGTAGCCGTCATAGACTAATGGTATGTCATTCCGCTCTTGCTCGGAAAGCTCGTTCATCCACCAGTGCTCAAACTCGGCGAAGGTCTTGGTGGGTAAGTCGCCCTCGTAATGCTTGACTTTTCTCCAAACCCTTGTTACCTGATATTTTATGCCCTTCCACTCGTCATATTCGTCCTCTATAATTATATTAACCCCAGAGTGATTAAAAAACCCGTCTATGCGGGAAACAAATTCCTTAGTTAGTATGTCCCCTCTATTATACTCACTATGTTCATACTCGCCATACTCATCGCTACGTATCGACTCCCAATTAAGGGTTAGGTCTGCCCTAAACGATGTTAGTATCCCTTTATCCTTCTCTCTCAATTTATCACAATTATCAAAAAATATATTTTCATCTAATGTAGTGTTTAGCGGTAGGTTATAAATCAAACACTCTCTATATGGAGTTCCCCAGCTCACATTACATCCATAAACATCCCCTCGGTGGGGGTTATGTGTAGAATAACAAACTTCTTCGACCCTTGATATATACTCTGGCCAAGATAGAGACATTTTTGAATGGGGGGTTGAATAGCTCATTAGTTGCAATAATGAGAAACCTATTAGGATACTAAAGAAGATTACAAATAACCACTTGGGGTCTATTTGACCTCTTTGTTTCTTACCCAATCTAGTCTTTCGTTCCATCTTTCAAATCCTCCCTTTTGAGCCTAACCACCGCTTGGCCGTGCGCCAATAACTCCTCGAAAGTCAGCCAAGGGTTGTTGTTTAGTCCTGCCATCTTAGATGTTGATTATCTTATAGACTTCTCCAGTAGTTTCATTGTATAGATAACATAATCCGTCATGCCATTCAACAAGTTCGCCAAATTCTTTGCATCGCTCAACCTCCGTGAAGCTCACATAGAACAGATAGAGAATATAAATTGTTAGAGCCATCAAACAGAGGATTATTGTCCAATCAGCCTTGTTCATTCTTTAGCCTCCTTTATAATCGGGTTTCCGTCTATCTCTTTAAAGCCCATCTTCTCCAAGGCCCTGCCGACCCTCTCGAACTCCATGCAAAGCTCGTCGAAGGCTTGGTCGGCCATAACCTCGTCGTAAGTCATTTCGTAGGACATCATTTGGTTTCCTTTCTGAAATTCTTGTAACTGCGATAAAAGCAAAAGAATATTATTATTCCAAACCCTAGTGTTGCCATATAATCGGTTGGAGGAATAGCTGCTAAAACCATGAATGGTGTGGTGAACACCACCCAGATTGTAGAGAAATGCGACCCCTCATCTGGATTTGGGCTATAACTCTTCTTGAAATCCTGTTTCCACCATCCAAACAATTGCCTAAGTTTCATCCTTCTCCTTTTTCGGTTTGTCCAGTTCATCCAATTTATTAGTTATGTCGAGAAGTGTATCATCCATGGATTCTATCCTTTCCTTGCCATATATCCTAAGCATCTGCCTTCGCATACTCCTCCCCATTCCAGTCGTTTTTCTCATTCTTTTTCCTTAAATCAGATTGAATCCTTTTATAAATATTCTTAATCTGCTTCGACTGCCGAACCAGGCCCGACCCGCACTCCCTCACTGTGAGCTCGTAGAACCGCTCTCTGAGGCGTTTCGTCCCCCGAGCATACATCAGGCCCATCCGCTCCAAATCGGCGACTGTGCGGCGAATCCTAGCCTCTGTGAACGCCCCCTCTATTATCCTCGACTTTCCCATGATGTCGCCGACCGTAAAGACCCCACTCTGAGCCATCTCAAGTTCGCAGCAAGCATAGAAGATACTCGAAGCACAGTCCACCCTGCTTGGGTGCAGGAATTGGCTAAACACGGCTTCTAGGTTCTTCTCGTAGGCTCTGGCACGGGAGTAGCGGATTCTGGATTTTGTCTTTGGCAGTATCCCCTTAGCGTATTTTCTGACCATCCCTATTTTAGCAGTTATATGCTTAAAAAGCAGTTCTCTGCAATTAAGGGGGTTTTTATATACTTATAGTCAAACACCCGGGATTATGCACCATCCACCCCGATCCAGAACGCTTCAGCGGATCCCTTATATATTATCTTAATATATAGCAAAACCACAATGTATAGTGCTTACTAGGGCATATCAGGGCAGTTAGGCACAACATGTTGTGTTATCAATCTACCCTACGCATTTTTATAGGAGTAACTTCTAAAGTAGAGTATAACCATAATAATAAGAATATATTGTTATTATTATGGTGGTGAATATGTGCAATATGGCTATGCGGGAAATCCCTGAACGGAAGCCGAAGGGCAGTCGGACGGGCTTTTATCCGCTGGGCTGTAATATGAAACATACGGAGGCAAAAAAAATGGCAAGACCTAACTGGTTTGAGAACCTGATGGATGGCGTAAAGCCCAAGGACGAGGACCCTCTAAGGGAGGTTCCTTTAATGTGCGACGGCGGAGACAGAGAGATAAACACGTGCGAGAAATGTGGTGAGCCAATTACGGAAGACGACAAATATTATGCCTGTAGTGAGGACTATATGATATTTCATGGACATATAGATTGTCCAAAGGCAAAACCCCTTACCATTGGTGAGAGTAAAAGAATCCTAAGTTATGTGGACGGACTCATTGAGACCATTAACAAGTATCGAGAAGGCAAGCTGTTTCAATGCGAGTGGTGCGACCAACATGCAAGAAGCGGAGTGAGAAATGCCCAGAGAATCCAGCTTATATTAAATGATACCTTACCCAAAACAGAGAAAATTCCAGAACATGTTCTAATCAACGACGGCAGAGAGGCTAACACACAATGACCAAATGCAAATTCTGCCACAGCGAGAACGTGAGCATAATCAAAGGCAATACAGACGACCAGGGCAAGCACCCTGACATAACAGTCTGCAAGGACTGCCATAAGTATTGGTGAAAATGAAAACCGACAAAACAGAGCTTGTTCCGATTGATGTAGACTTTAGGGATTTTCTACAAGAGCATTACAAAGGGCAAGAATTGACATGGTATTTGGGAGAAATAGATGATTATATAGAGAAATTGCAAGTCAAAGCCAGACAAGAGGGATACAAGAGATGTTTAGAGGACATAAAGGAGTTTGATAATACAGTAGTCAGAATATCCTCTTCTGAAAAACTTGAACTACATTGTTTACTCGAAAAACTAAAACCAAAATGACAAAACTATGCGACTGGAAATGCCCTGAATGTGGACAAAGGTGTGGAGGTATCGCTAATCATGACGGTGTCCATCAATGTCCTACTCACTACAATCCAATAGAAA
>CAZTKW010000439.1:0-3760 GCA_964614315.1 uncultured Pirellulales bacterium | reverse complement strand
CGTGTTTACAGTCTATACTGTATCTATGATAAAAGTTCCAACAGAAGCTTCGACCCTCGTGGACGTAGAGGAAGTTTTCGCTTCTAAGGGTATTATTGCACGGGCTTTCCACGGTTTTGAGTTTCGACCTCAACAGGTTAAGATGGCTGGTACCGTTCAAAGGGCGCTTGTAAACGGTCGGTGCTTAGCTATCGAAGCGGGAACCGGTGTCGGCAAAAGTTTTGCATATCTTGTCGCTGCGATAGATTTAGTCTGCCGAGGTGCCGGAAAAGTGCTAATCAGTACTTTTACAATCACTTTGCAGGAGCAGTTAATCAATAAAGACATCCCATTTTTAACAGATTGTATGCCCCAAAAATTCACCGCCGTTCTCGCAAAGGGCAGGGGCAATTACCTTTGCAAACGACGCCTTGAATTTGCATTGCGAAAGCAGGAATTCCTGTTTAATAAATTCAGTAATCAACTATTAGTTATAAGCCAATGGGCCAGCCAGACAAAAGACGGCTCACTCAGTGACCTGCCGTTTCTACCCAAAATCAACATCTGGAATGCTGTCAATAGTGAACACGGTAATTGTCCCGGAAGAAGGTGCCAGCACTTTCAAAATTGTTTCTACCGGAGAGCGAGGAGACGCTTGGACAGAGCCGATATCATTGTCGTCAATCACGCCCTGATGCTAAGTGACCTCGCCCTTAAAGAAAACAGCGTATCGCTGCTGCCGGATTACGAGTTTGTGATTATCGATGAGGCTCACAACATCGAGCGAGTGGCCGAAGAACATTTCGGGATTAATATCAGCAACCGTAGAATTAAAATGTTGCTTGACATTCTTTACAATCCCAGAACACGCAAGGGACTTTTGGTTTACAAAGACGCTGACAGGGCTATAAATATAGTTGCTCGAATAACGAGGGAGTCAAAGAATTTCTTCAATCGGGTCAACGACTGGTATGAATTGAACAGGGGTGAAAATGCAGGTCGATGTTATAAAAATTTTATTGATGATACTGTGTCGGAACATTTGAAAAACCTTAGGTCACAATTAGCTAAACTGGCAAATAATACCGAAGATGTTGACGAGAAATTTGAAATCGTGAGGTTTGTGAACAGATGTGGTGAGCTTATCCAGGATTTGAATTGCTTTTTGACACAGGAAAAAAGTGATTATGTTTATTGGGTCGAAGTCGCCAAAAATCCAAGAGCGTTTATATGTTTGAGAAGTGCACCTGTAAACGTCGGGCCGGACATAAGAAAGTCCCTGTTTGATAAATATAGTTCGGTAATACTAACCAGCGCCACTTTAAGCAGTGATGGAGTGGATGAAAAAAGCGGGTTTGATTTCTTTGCAGGCAGGATAGGCCTTACAGATTTTGATGCCTCCAGGCTTGGCTCACCTTTCGATTACCAAAAACAAGTTACCGTTTACATTGAAAGGGACTTACCGAACCCAAACGAACCGGCTTTCATCACTGTTGCCGCCGAAGCTGTAAAAAAATATATCCTGCAAACCAGCGGCAGGGCCTTCGTACTTTTTACCAGTTATCAGATGCTCGGCAAAATTGCTTTTGAACTCGCTGATTGGCTGGCTGAAAATGATATTGAACTCCTTCAGCAGGGAGCGGGTATTGACAGAAGCATTCTTTTAAAGCGGTTTAAGTCCATTGATAAAAGCGTACTGTTTGGCACTGACAGTTTCTGGCAGGGCGTTGACGTTCCCGGAGCTGCGCTTTCGAATGTCATTATTGTTCGGTTGCCCTTTGCTGTTCCTGACCAGCCACTTTTGGCCGGTAGATTGGAGCAGATAAAAGAACAGGGAGGTAATCCTTTTAATGATTACCAACTGCCTTCTGCAGTTATCAGATTTAAGCAGGGCTTCGGAAGATTGATTCGCAACAAAACCGATACAGGGATCGTTGTCATTCTCGACAGCAGAATAGTCCAGAAACGTTATGGACAAAAATTCCTTGCTGCAATACCAGAATGCCCGGTAAAAATTGTTTCTGCTGAAAAACTGTAAGTATTTCGTCTGCAAACACAAACTACGAAGTCGATTCTATCTTTTTGTCCTACCAACAAAACGCTTCTTCATGTGAATTTGAACCACTGTAATATCAGCCGGTGTGATACCGCTTATTCGACAAGCCTGAGCAAGTGTGTCGGGTCTAAAGACCGATAATTTCTCTTTTGCCTCAGCACGAAGATGCAAAATACTGTTATAATCCAGGTCCGGCGGAATTTTTTTGTTCTCGAGTACCCGTAAACTGCCTGCCAGTCGCTCTTGCTTGGCCAGATAACCTTCATATTTGGCATCGATAATCACAGCCTCAAGCTCATTTTTGTCGAAACCGGCACTTTTAACATAAGAGTCATTGGACAATGTTTCTGCTGCTCTGCAGTTTGGCTGCCGAAGCTGCTCCCACAAACTCAGACCCTCTGAACGGTTGTTTTGTAGATAACTTTTGAGCTTATCAATGTTTTCTATTTTTTTCTGGAATTTCGCCCATCTGTTTTCATCCACAGTCCCAACCGATTTGCCGACTTGAGTCAATCTTCGGTCCGCGTTGTCAGCCCTTAACGATAATCGGTACTCCGCACGCGACGTGAACATTCTATAAGGTTCGGTAATTCCCTTCGTCAGCAAATCATCTATCAGCACCCCGATATACGCATGGTCTCTGCCGAGGACAATCGGCTCAGCCGACAAAACTTTTCTCGCAGCGTTTATGCCGGCAATAATACCCTGCCCGCCTGCCTCTTCATATCCGCTGGTTCCGTTAATCTGGCCGGCTAAAAACAGTCCCGAAATCTTCTTCGTTTCCAGGTTGGTTTTTAACTGAGTCGGCGGACAATAATCATACTCAACCGCATAGGCATAGTGAATAATCCTGGCATTCTCAGTCCCCTGCATCAGTTTCAGCATTTGTTCTTGGACGTCTTTCGGCATAGATGTAAAAATGCCATTGCAGTAAATTGTTTTTATATCCTCCTCCTCAGGTTCTAAAAAAACTCGATGCTGTTTCTTGTCGGCAAACCTGACAACTTTACCCTCAATACTTGGACAGTAACGCGGGTCTGCCCCTTTTATCTGGCCTGAGGAAAGAGGAGCCCGATGCAGATTATCTCGCAGCAGTTTGTGTATCTTTTCATTGGTATATGTAATCCAGCAGGGTACTTGTGGTCGTTCGATTTTTTCGGTCATAAATGAAAATGGTGTTGGCGGGTCATCGCCCAGCTGATTTTGTAATTTATCCAGATCTACCGTTCTGGCTTCCAGCCTCGGCGTTGTATCGGTTGCCATCCGCCCAAGTTCCAGTCCCAGCAGTTTCAAACTTTGGGAAAGCTCTGTGCTTGGCGGCTCGTCAATTCTGCCGCCGTTCCAGCACTTATCTCCGATGTACAGTTTGCCCCTGAGGAAAGTTCCGGTCGTTATAACAACCGATTGTGTATGATATTCCGTACCGTCTTTGCATCGCACAGCCTGCACTTTATTGTTGCAGGTTTTTATTTCTGTTGCTATTGCCTCAATGATGGTCAGGTTAGCCGTATCCTCGAGCGCCTGCCGCATCCATTCAGCGTACTTGTGCCTGTCCACCTGTGCCCGCGGCGACTGAACAGCCGGGCCTTTTGAGCGATTCAGGAGCCGAAACTGAATTCCCGTTGCGTCTGTTGCCAACCCCATCAGTCCCCCTAATGCATCAATTTCGCGCGCAATTTGGCCTTTTCCAAGTCCTCCGACAGCTGGATTACAGCTCATCTGAGC
>CAZTKW010000438.1:0-3765 GCA_964614315.1 uncultured Pirellulales bacterium | reverse complement strand
GCAGGCTCAACTAACAGGTGGTTTGAAGAAGGCGATTACGGCAGCTATGGCATAAACGCCTGGACCCATGACCGCACAGCACCTCCATATGTAGCCGGTGATGAATTTAACTACTGGCGAAGCGGCAATGTGAGAAATGCCGGCTATGCACCGCTGTTCTTAGATGCCCTGTTCATTGATTCGTGGCCCCGTCACACCGACGAGCCGCCAGTATATGAGGGTGAGCCTTGGGACGAGTCAGGGGGAATGAGAAGGTTTTGCATCAACCGGCACAACGGCTTTATAAATATTCTTTTTCTGGACCTGTCGGTGCGGCCGGCGGGGCTTAAGGAGTTGTGGATATTGAAGTGGCACCGGAATTTTGATACGAACGCCGACCCGCCGGTCTGGCCGGACTGGATGAGAGAGTTTAGAGATTACGTAGAAATGCCAGCCGTACCATAACTAAAACAAGCCGCGGCTCGAAAAAAAGTTTGACTTCAAATATTTTTTGTGATATTATGAGTTTTTTGAATTAATTAATGAAGGAAGGTGGATAATTATGCACAAACGACGTGGATTTACCCTGATTGAGCTTCTGGTGGTAATCGCAATTATTGCCCTGTTGATGTCAATTCTGATGCCGGCACTGGCGCGGGTCAGAAAGCAGGCAAAAGAGGCTATATGCCAGAGCAACCTAAAACAGTGGGGTACTGTTTTTTCAATGTACACCGGCGAGTGGAACGGCTCTTTTCATATGGGCTGGCAATCCGGTCAAAAGCACAGATGGTATACGGCGCTTCGCCCGTACTACACAAACGAAACAGACCTGCTGCTTTGCCCGATGGCCATGCAGCCCATTGATAACGGTCTTGGCGGCGGTTCGTTTAGGGCCTGGAATGGGGGAAGATATGATTGGGAAGGCGTTAGTGTAGAATATCACGGCAGCTATGGGGTATCTTCGTGTCTGCCTAATATCATAACAAGGCCCGGCGAAACATTCTCCACCGACCATTGGAGGCGCGACGACGTTAAAGGCGGAGGCAATATACCGCTGCTTTTGGATGCACAATGGTTTACGAGCTATCCGTGGTGGACCAATGAGCCTCCGTATTATGAAGGTGCGACATGGAACCCGGGCACTGGAGCATCAGCATTAGGAGGCGGTATGGGTGTTTTCTGTATCCCTCGACACGGTGAAACGATAAATGGTATTTTCCTGGATAGGTCCGTCAGGACAATCGGGCTTAAGGAGTTGTGGCTTTTGAAGTTTTGCCGTAATTATGATGTCAGCAGGGCGCGAGAGAACGAGCCGGACTGGACGACAGGGACCGGCTGGATGGAAAGATTCAGTGATTATGACTTCGTGAGAGAAGATTAGCAACTTAAAATTACTTCGAGACAATAAAGGCCGGCACTTAGTGACCGGCCTTTTTTATCACTTTATCTAAAAAAAACGTCATTTACTTTATAAAAATGCATAATCCTGCTTTTACTCTTATAAAAAGGTGGGTTTTAGGCTATAATGTATTTCTCGAAAAATACGATTAAAAACAACTTGTGAAAAAGCTGAAAATCAACGGAACAGAAGGGCTCCTTTGCGCATCTTGAATAATAAAAAGGACAACGTATTTATAAATAAATAGGGAGGATTATCATGTACAAACGACGTGGATTTACCCTGATTGAGCTTCTGGTGGTCATCGCAATTATTGCCCTGTTGATGTCAATCCTGATGCCTGCGCTGGCACGGGTGAGAAAGCAGGCAAAAAATGCTATATGCCAGAGCAACCTAAAACAGTGGGGCACGGCTTTTTCAATGTACACCGGTGAGTGGAACGGCTCTTTTCATATGGGCTGGTCATCCGGCCGCAAGCACAGATGGTATCTGGCGCTTCGCCCGTACTACGCAAACGAAACAGACCTGTTGCTTTGCCCGATGGCCACCAAACCTTTTGGCGCCTTCGGCAATGACCCCAGCGGCGGGTCGTTCAACACGTGGGAAGGTGGAACACATGAATGGGAAGGAGTTATGGTAGAATATTACGGCAGCTATGGCCAACATTCATGCCTGCCTAATTTCAAAGAACATGACAACGACCAGTGGAGGCGTGATGATGTTAAAGGCGGCGGTAATATACCACTGCTTGTGGATGCACAATGGTTTACGAACTGGGCGTGGTGGGCCAATAACCCTCCGGAATATGAAGGAGCCAGATGGAAGAGTGGAGCATCAGGAGGCGGTATGGGGGGTTTTTGCATCCCGCGACACGGTGAAACGGTAAATGGTGTTTTCTTTGACAGGTCGGTCAGGTCAATCGGCCTTAAGGAGTTGTGGCTGTTGAAGTGGTGCCGTACTTATGACGTCAGCAGGGCGCGCGAGAACGAGCCGGACTGGGAGGGTACCGGCACCGGCTGGATGGAAAGATTCAGTGATTATGACTTCGTGAGAGAATAGCAACAACTTACAATAACTTTGAGACAAAAAAGGCCGGCCCTTCAAAACCGGCCTTTTTTATCACTTTATCTTAAAAAACCGTCATTTACTTTATAAAAATGCATAATCCTGCTTTTACTCTTGTAAAAAGGCGGGTTTTAGGCTATAATATATTTCTCGAAAGATACGATTAAAAACAAATTGTGAAAAAGCTGAAAATCAACGGAACAGAAGGGCTCCTTTGCGCATCTTGAATAATACAAAGGACAACGTGTTTATAAATAAATAGAGAGGATTATTATGTACAAACGACGTGGATTTACGCTAATCGAGCTTTTAGTGGTAATCGCCATTATTGCGCTTTTGATGTCAATCCTGATGCCGGCCCTGGCGCGGGTCAGAAGGCAGGCAAAAGATGTAATTTGCCAGTCGAACCTCAAGCAGTGGGCCACTCTCTTTGCAATGTACACCGGCGATAACGATGGTTATTTTATGCCGGGCTTCTCTGTAGATAACGGGGAATGGTTTGCGGCACTGAGGCCGTACTATGGAGAGGGAAAGGAAGTTACGGATGTAAGAACAGCCGAAAAGTGCTGTCCGGAGGCCAATAAATATGACAATGACTCGTACGGTTCGACGTTTATAGCCTAGGGAGGTCCGTATAGCTGGTCATTTGCCGGCGGCGGAAAAAGAGGGGACTACGGAAGCTACGGCGCAAATTCGTGTATTTACAACCGCCCGGGCAATGACACGGATTACTGGAGGCGTGACGATGTTAAAAACGCCGGTAATATACCTATGTTTCTGGACGCATCGTTTCCCACAAGCTATCCATGGTTTACCAATCCCCCTCCGTTATATCCAGGTGCGAAATTCAACTCCGGAGCAAACGGCGGCGGAATGGGCGTTTTTTGTCTCCCGCGGCATAATAACGCCATAAACGGAGCTTTCATCGACCGCTCTGTCAGACGTATTGAGCTTAAGGAGTTGTGGATACTCAAGTGGTGTCGCAATTACAGTGTGCCGCGGGCCAGGCAGAGCGAGCCTATCTGGGCAGATGGTACCGGCTGGATGGTGCCGCTTCCGGATGCTGATTTCATAAGAGAAGATTAGCAACTTAAAATTACTTCGAGACAATAAAGGCCGGCACTTAGTGACCGGCCTTTTTTATCACTTTATCTAAAAAAAACGTCATTTACTTTATAAAAATGCATAATCCTGCTTTTACTCTTATAAAAAGGTGGGTTTTAGGCTATAATGTATTTCTCGAAAAATACGATTAAAAACAACTTGTGAAAAAGCTGAAAATCAACGGAACAGAAGGGCTCCTTTGCGCATCTTGAATAATA
>CAZTKW010000437.1:0-3766 GCA_964614315.1 uncultured Pirellulales bacterium | reverse complement strand
AACCTCAAATCAATAGAATTCTCTTCCATCAATTCATCTTTCTTGCACAGTGGTGGCATTATCACCAAAGGATCTTCATCTCTTTCGAAAAGATCCCAAATTTCAGACCCTGATAAAGAGCCTCTCTTAGATTCTCTAGCCCTTTCCCGATTCATATTATGCCAGCCTCCTTATAGAAATTGAGGGCCTCGTTCTGTTGAACCGCAATTTGTGCAAGCCGCGAAATATCGCGTAGATTGGCTGAATATTTAGATCCTCTCAAAGGAGATGGTAGTTGGGCCTGGCATTGCAGATTGGCTACCTGATACAACCAAGCAGCGTTTAATAGCTCGCCGAAACCAAGGGGTTCAACCTTGTCTCCCTTTTTGCATGCAGACGGAGGAATACCTCGCTTCACCCAGTCTACATAAGTTGTAAAAAGTTCTAAAGAAGGGCAAAATTTTAATGAAGCCGAGATTGTTTCATCTATTGTATCTCTCGCCCGATAAAGAGCCGGTTCTATATATTTATATACCTTAACGGGCTCCTCTTTGACCGGAACACTTTTAAGGTCTGTCAAGCGATCTAGTTCATCAAGGTACTCCTCTATGTCTTTTGCAAGATCATTCGTATTAGTAAAAGCCTTAAATCGCTGTTCGTAAGCGTGAAGTGTATCCAGTATGTTTCGAATTCTTAGAAGTAGTGGTGGGTGCTCTGGAAGCAACTGCGTCGGCCCCGCGATCGTGCTGTGGAACTCTATAAGAGAAAACAGAAAACATGGCCCAAGCACATAAACTGCCACAATATCAGCAATGTATTCAGACAAGAATGTCCTTAAGTGTTCATTAGTGATTCCCTCAGGGATTTGTCTCGTCAGTGAACGCACGACCTTACCTAATAGGCCATTGACTTCAGTAAATAAGTGACCAACCTCGTGCATAAGCAAAACGTGGCACAATGCATCGTTTTGAAGAACCAAGGGGTAAAGGAAAACGGGAAAATACTGCTTATTTTCAAAGAAACTCCCATCGAAAATCCGGGGGACAAACTTGTCTGATCGTAGGTTATCCTTAGAGAGAAGATTATGGTATTCGTAAGAACACCTAAAGGATGGGCAAATCAGGATCGGGACTTTAGGCACTATGGTTTGCCCAATTCGTTGGATCGCCGAAATTATTCCTGGGGGATTTGACTCAACATGGGAAGCCTCTAAAAAGTAATCATATTGGTAAAGGAAAGCGATCAAACTTGCATATGTTTTGACTTCGTCGATAACATCTTCGTAGCGGCTGTAGTCGATCGAATCGGTGAGATTTTCTTGGCTGAACTCCATCAAGAGTTCGGAAATCCTTTCGTTAAAGGTCAAAAGAAGATGGATTAAAAAAAGAGGAGCATCAGCAGATGCAAAACGCCTGCTTTCGAGCTCTTCTAAACTGTCTTGGAGCTGTTCGCTGCGTTTGACCGCTTGATTAACAAGCGATTGAAGCATGTAATCCCACGGAATCATCATTCAATCCATGGCCTATGGACAGATATTTCGAGGATCTCTGAGATATTCGAAACGTTCTCGATCTAAATGAGCAATAATATCTCTACAAAACAAATATAATTCTTTACGTTCCTCCTCAGAGCAAGGTCTGCCTTCAATAACCTTGTCACAACTCATTTTGATCTTGTTGAGGAATTCTTTTCCTAGCTCCGCATCCGAGGGAATGACGGAGTGTATGGCACGGTACGCGCGTTCGGCTTTCACTGATTCATCCAAGGTGGCTAAAGAGGCAAATCCGTTTTTTCTCGGTTCTACCATGAGATCAATTCCAGCAGATGCATTGTCAAGGAATCTTTTCAAGTCCACAACAGCTTGTCTCTTTTTTTCAGGAATTTTATTGGGTATTTGGCGCCCAAGAAGCGAGCGAATTGGTGCAAACAGCAACTGTAGACCTAGATTTTCAAAGCCTCTCTGTAAAGCAATGGCTTCCATGATTTATGCCCTCCTTTCAATAAAATTAACTTTGTTTGAAGATTAGGCAGATTAGGTTAACATACACTCTTCATTTGTCACATCTCCTCAGTCATCACCCAATCTCTTAATTTGTTAATAGACGTATTAATTTAAAGCATGTTAATTATCATTTAACTTATTGATTTTTTTAATTCTTCTGTTGTGTAATCGGTGGACCATTATTACTTATACAACGGAGGTACCCCGTGTATAGATCAATTACACTCCGCCAGTTCAGAGGCCGGTTTTCACCGAGCGTGATTGTCTGAGCTATCTCATCAAGCGGAAGTGGCCCAACGGCTTCCGCTATCCTAGCTGCGCCCATGGCCATGCCTATTTGATTGCTTATAGGAGAAAATATCAGGGCAAGCGCTGTAATCATCAAACTTCTCTCACTGAACATACCATCTTTCATAAAACCCGAAAATCCCTGAGAAACTGGTTTTGGGCGATCTTTCTAGTGACCACCGAACCAAAAACTCCTCTCCCTGTCATCTCCAGCATGATTTGGGCATCTCATATCCTGCGGCCTGGAGCTGATACCATAAAATCCGCAAGACTATGGAGGATAGGGATACCAGGTACACACTCCGCAATGCATAGTAGAACTCGATGACACCTATATCGGTGGTAAGAAAAAGCCAGGTAACCGTGGCCATGGCGAGCGCAGCACATTCCCTTTGCTCGTCGTGTTGGAGCCCCGGCCTGAGAGCTGTGTAACTATGTGGCGTTAAACAAGGTAGCATCAGTAACCTCACAGTCAGAAGGGTTTTCGACTATAACGTTAAAGACGATTCCCTCATTCTCTCGAACAGCTTATTTTTTTACTGCTGTTCATCGCAAGAACCCACGGTCTACCTCATGACCGTGTGCTGTGGTCAGACGGCTGGGGAGATCTTTACTGATGTGCATCGTGTCATTTCCGGCTTAAGACATTGGTTCTCAGCACCAATAGGCGCGTGTTGAGCAGATACCCGAACCCATATATCTATGAACTTTACTATCGGTTTAAACAGTGTTTTATACCATCTTTGACCGGTTGCTGACAGTTTGTTGTGCTACTCAAACAGGTACCTTTAAATAGCTTATTTCTGAGCTAAGTTGATCACTCTATTTCTTTTTTACTTCTCTGCTTTCAACCCATTCAATTACTTTATGCCTCAAAAACCTTATTGTACCCCGTTCTCCAGAAGCAAGCTGTGAAAAAGGGATAGGGTTCTTTGTTTCATTCATCATCTTACGCAAATTACTCTCTGATACATGTAAGAGAACACAACACTCTTGGAAAGTCAAAATCTCATTTTCCATAATATTCAGGAAAAATCAATACACTTATATCAACCTACCTAGTGATTTATATCTCATGTAAAAAATGTTGTCAAGAAAAAAAAGTTATTAAAGGTTAATAATTGCTAATAACTTTTATTTTTTATCACTGCTGGCTAGAAAAAAGTGAATCCACTGGGTTTAACCAGCTAGAATAACTAGAAATTTACATCATAAATTTTGTTATCGACTTGAAAATCCCTCTTGTTATTAATAGTCTTTTTGCTTTTTTGTTATCTTATGATTTCAATTCCTGCAAAAATGTATTTTATGCTCAGCCTCACCCTCCTTTAATATTCCATATTTGGATGTAATATCAATATGTTAGAAGTTTTTCGATACTTGGCACTCGCTTTGCTAATAATCAAGCCTGTGGCCCTTTATGAAAAAAACAGTCGGGAGGTGCGATATGAATTCAGGCGATACGGTTTGGGTATTAGCTTCAGCGGCCCTGGTCTT
>CAZTKW010000436.1:0-3769 GCA_964614315.1 uncultured Pirellulales bacterium | reverse complement strand
TGAAACCGATAATGATTTAAAAACTTTGTTAGAGCAATTAAATACAAAACGAAATGGGCTATTTACGCAAATTCGCTCTTTCAAAGGATTTTCTAACCAGGAAATTGTTGTCTATAATCAATTTGGGTTTAAAATTACAGATCATTTAAATGCATATATAAATCTTAAGGGAGAGAGCGAGGAAAGTATCTTAGCAAATTTCAGGAAGGATAAACACAAAGGTATTCGGAAAGCGTTGGATAAATATAGCTTAACTGTTAAGGAATTTGAGGATATTAGCTTTTCAGTAAATACATTTTATCAAATTCAAAAGAAACTCTATAATAAAAAAAGGCATTCGTTAAAAAGCAGGGAGTTCTTTTTTCATCTTATCAATGAATCTGAGGATCATGTCAGGATTACATTTGCCTTGTTCAATGAAACACCAATAGCGGCTCAATTGTATATTATTTATAATTCAACTATAACTGCACTTTATACAGCTACCCTTCCAAATCATTTGGATAAACATGCAGGAGATCTTTTAGTCTGGTATCTAATACAAAAAGGATTAAATGAAAAATTACATGTTTTCGATTTCGGAGGTGGGGGCAACCCTCTAAAATCTTATAGCCCTAGAGTTTATAAGGAACGGTTTGGTACTTCTTTTCAAAACGTAGGTCGTTTAACAAAGCAAAATTCTTGTCTTTATAAACTTGCAATATCTGTATATAATAAAGTCTTGAAGAGTAAGTGAAAATATTAATTGATATCGGACATCCTGCTCATGTTCATTATTTCAGAAATTTTGCAATGACTTTTAGAAATAATGGTCACGAGGTTTTATTTACATGCCGGGATAAAGAAGTTACTATTTCGCTTCTTGAACATTACAACTTCACGTATGTTAATTTTGGCCGTCCGTTTAAATCAATTTTAGGCAAGTTTTTAGGGTTATTCTATTATACATTTAAAATCTTGATCATTTCTCTGAATTTTAAACCTGACATGGTTCTTAATGCTTCAATTTATTCTGCCATTGTAGCCCGATTATTGAGTAAACCTCATATATCACTCGAAGATACATTTAATAAGGAACAGGTAAAACTTTACCTTCCCTTTACAAGTTGCATATTAACTGGTAATTACGAACATCCATCACTTGGTAAAAAAGAAATAAGTTTTAGTGGTTATCAGGAATTGATGTATTTACACCCAAATTATTTCAAGCCAGACAAAACTGTTCTTCAGGAGCTTGGCCTTCAGGAAGATGAACCTTTTGTCATAATACGGTTTGTATCCTGGAATGCAAGTCATGATATTGGTCACAAGGGGATAAGTTTAGAGAATAAACTCCTTGCCGTGAAGGAATTCTCCAAATATGCAAGGGTCTTTATCTCATCTGAATCGGAGTTGCCTGCCGGACTTATTAAATATAAAATAAATATACCGCCTGAAAGAATGCATGATGCTCTGGAATTCAGCACTTTTCTGTGGGCAGAAAGTTTTACAATGCCGGCAGAATGTTCTGTATTGGGAACGCCATCAATCGTTATTCATAACTCAAAAAGCCTTTACCTTGAAGAGCAACAGGATAAATATGGATTGTGTTATATTTATTCAGAATCAAATGTTGATCAGGTTAAAGCAATTAACAAAGGGATTGAATTGTTAAACACTCCCAATCTAAAAAATGAATGGATATCACGTAGGAATAAAATGTTATCTGAAAAAATTGATGTTACGGCATTTCTTGTGTGGTTTGTCGAAAACTGGCCGGAGAGTTTCAGGATAATGAAGGAGAATCCGGATTATCAGTACCGTTTCCGTTAGCACGAATTTACACAAATTTTTGACGAATTATCACGAATTGATAAATGCTAATAAATGCGAACCTTTATGCGAAATAGATGAGAAGGGATTTTACTATAAATAGATATAGAGAATTACTGGGAGCCCTGATTGATAAGGGCTTTGTTTTTTCTACTGTACACAGATTTCGCAGATTACGAGAACGCAGATTACTCAGATTTGAAGAACATGAATTGCGCAGAGTGGAGGATGTTGAAAATGAAAAAATAATAATTCTACGCCAAGATGTTGACAGATTGCCGGAGAATTCGCTGGCCATCGCGCAGATACAGAAGGAGATGGGGATTCAAAGTACCTACTATTTTAGAGTTGTTCCACAAAGTTTTCAGCCGAAAGTGATTGAGGAGATTGCAGGGATGGGGCATGAGGTGGGGTATCACTACGAAGACTTAGTCTTCGCAAGACAAAAGATAAAAGACAAAAGGAAAAAGTACAAAGGAAAAAGTCAAAAGCTCAAAGCTCAGGGTGATGATATTTCCAATAATGATTCCGAGAGAGAGCTTGCTGAGGTGGTAATTGAAAGCTTTGAGAAGAATTTGGAGAAATTCAGGAGGATTGTTCCGGTAAATAGCATTTGTATGCATGGGAGTCCGTGGAGCAGGTTGGATAGCAGGTTGCTCTGGAAGTATTATGATTACAGGGAGTTTGGGGTGGAGGCTGAGCCGTACTTTGATATCAATTTTGAGGAAATGTTGTATCTGACAGATACGGGTAGGAGGTGGAATGGAGCAAATGTCTCAGTAAGAGATAAAGCACAGGGCACAGAGCAAAGAGCGCAGAATGCAGGACTAAGTGATTTAGAGACTGAGAGACGAAGAGACAAAAACACAGAACATAAAACTGTGATCTCTGAACGTTTTAATGATTGGAAAATTAAGCCGGTTGAGGGAAGCCTAATGAATATGACTAAGAAGTCAGCTGAATTTCAGGCAAGGTATAATTTCAGGAAAACAAATGATATAATATGTGCTGCGGAAAAAGGTGAGCTGCCGAGAAGGATGATGATGACCTTCCACCCGCAACGTTGGACAAATAAAGCAGCTCCATGGATGAAGGAATTGATCTTGCAGAATACTAAGAATGTAGGGAAATATTTTCTAATTAAAATCAGAAGGTGAATAGGTGAAAGAATGAATAGAAAAAACGTTAAATGTAATTAGCTCGCTATGCTCGCGTAATTTGTTCGCTACGCGAACGTAATTGACTCTTTTTAACCGTGTAGACGCACAAGTAATATATTGATGATCAGGAAAATAGTTTTGTTTATATACGTAGTTGGAATGCTGTTATTGGCGAGCCTTCCGTTGAATCATGTAACTTCTTTTCTAAGTGATAATTATGTAGTAAACATTCGTTTGGATTATTTAGGGCATATAGTTCTTTTTCTGCCTTTTCTTTTTCTGGTTAAACGGGCTTATTCCATACATTTCTTTCTAGCACTCTTATCAGGTTTGATTTTTGCGGGGTTTTGTGAGGGGCTGCAATATTTACTGCCTTATAGGAGTTTTAATATTAATGACTTATTAGCTAATATAATTGGGGTTGCAATTGGAATTATATTGGTTATGGGTCCTGTTTGGGGGTGCTTGAAAGGGAAAGTGAAAGGTGAAAACGTGAAAGGGTGAATAATGCATTGTTAGTAATAATTCTATGGTATGGATAAGATTAGAACTCATAAGGATTTAGATGTATATAAACAAAGTATGAAATTTGTAGCTGAAGTATACAAATTCACAGCTGATTTTCCAGAGGGGGAAAAATTTGGCCTGATTTCGCAATTAAGAAGAGCTGCGGTTTCAATACCAACAAACATAAGTGAAGGCTCGACAAGAAAATCAACTCGCCCTGTGAAATATTCATAAATTAACACTGTTGTCCGATTAATAATTTAGATTCGTAATTTATTTCTCTAATCATT
>CAZTKW010000435.1:0-3771 GCA_964614315.1 uncultured Pirellulales bacterium | reverse complement strand
GGAAAAATTGCTGAAATACTTGTAACTAACGGCCAAGCCGTGGAATACGGCCAGGTACTTTTCAAGGTCAAACCCGACTAAAAACCTTAACCGTGAACCAAAATTAGAGTTTTGCTTCACGATATACGAAATAAGATAATATGTTTTCAAGAATACTAATAGCAAACCGCGGTGAAATAGCCCTGCGTATCATACAAGCCTGTCATGAACTCGGTATTGAGACGGTAGTGGTTTATTCCGAGGCTGATAAAGACGCCCCATACCTTCAGTTTGCCGACGAGGCCGTTTGTATTGGCCCAGCCAACCCCGCTGAAAGCTATTTAAACATCCCGCGTATTATAAGTACCGCTGAAATCACCGATGTCGGTGCTATTCACCCGGGTTACGGTTTTTTGGCAGAAAATATAAACTTCGCCCAAATATGCCAGGATTGCGGGATAACATTTATCGGGCCGCCCGTAGAGGCAATGCGACTACTCGGCGACAAGATACAGGCCCGCAAATTAGCACATAAAGCTGAAGTTTTGGTAGTTCCGGGTTCCGAAGGTGCCATCGAAAACGAGTCAGAGGCTCTGAAGCTTGCAAGCAAGATTGGCTATCCCGTGATAATAAAAGCCTCTGCCGGAGGTGGCGGACGCGGAATGAGGCTTGCGCATAACGATATCAGCTTTCGACAGTCTTTTAACGCCGCCAGGTCAGAAGCTGAAGTTGCTTTCGGAGACCCGACGGTTTATTTGGAAAAGTATATAGTCGAGCCCAGGCACGTGGAAGTGCAGGTAATGGCCGATAAAGCCGGAAATGCGTTCCACTTCTACGAAAGAGACTGCACCATTCAACGAAGACACCAGAAGATGATTGAAGAATCTCCCTGCCCGGTGTTGAAAGAACGCACCAGAGAGAAACTCTGTGAAGCGGCTTTGAGGATTATAAAACAGGCCAAATATGTCAACGCAGCAACAGTTGAATTTCTTCTGGATAAGGACAAAAAGTTTTACTTTATCGAAGCCAATACACGAATCCAGGTAGAGCATCCAGTTACTGAAATGGTTACAGGTTATGACTTGATAAAGATGCAACTGAAGATAGCCGCCGGGGAAAACATTAAATTAAGCCAGAGGGATATAAAGCATACTGGCGTGGCAATTGAGTGCCGAATCAACGCCGAAGATACGGAAAATAATTTTGCTCCTTCTCCGGGCAAAATTACAAGATATATTCCTCCCGGAGGGCCGGGAATAAGAGTTGATACTCATGTTTACCAGGGCTGGACGGTTTCGCCAAATTACGATTCGATGATTGCAAAACTTATTGTCCATCAACCCTCAAGAGAAGAAGCTATAACTACAATGAAAAGAGCTTTGAGCGAATTTGTTATAGAACCGATTAAAACCACAATTCCAGCCTGCCTTGATATTCTATCACACAATCTTTTCGTTAAAAGCAAGATAGATACAAGCTTTGTAGAGCGAAACTTCTAAACTGTGTTGTCGATGTTGTAACATTGTAACGGAGTAAAAAATGAAACGTTTACATTTGATTACCGGATTGCTGACGCTGATAATATTACCGAGTTTGGACGGTACGGCCCAGTCTCAGGACAAAATATCCACAGATACAATACCTGTATTGAGTGATGCTGCCGAGGTTTTGCAATCCAAACACATCGAGGTTATGCAGACCTCTTTCAACAGCAAACCGCATAACCGGTATATGCAAAACGCCGTGACCGTAACCAAAGTTGATGAACTCGCTCTTAACCGGGCAATTGTTACCGGCATCGATGACTCTTTTTCCAACAAACTTGATGATTGGTCGGCAACCAATCAGAAACGCTCGGGTCGCTGCTGGCTCTTTGCAGGGACCAACCTCTTACGTGTTGGCGCTATGAAGAAAATGAATATAAAGGACTTCGAGTTCAGCCAGAGCTATCTTTTCTTCTGGGACAAAATCGAGCGCGCCAACTATTTTCTGGAGGCAATCATCGATACTGCCGAGCGCCCCAACGGCGACCGCATCGTTGATTTTTTATTAGACAACGTGCTCGGTGACGGCGGGCAGTGGAATATGTTCACCAGCCTTGTCAGGAAATATGGCCTTGTACCCAAGAGCGTTATGCCGGAAAGCCAAAGCTCTTCTGACAGCCGAACAATGAACAACATTCTTCAAAACAAACTGCGTGAGGGCGCCAGGCATCTGCGCAACCTGCACAAGAAAGGGACTTCAATTGAAGATTTAAGAGAAGCCAAGCATGAGATACTTATCGTCATATACCGAATCCTTTGTATTCATATGGGTACACCCCCTGAGAGTTTTGACTGGCAGTGGCGTGATAAGGACAACGAGTTTCATCGCGAAGGCCAATTGACTCCACAGGAGTTCGCCAAAAAGTGTGTAATGTTGGATTTGAGCGAATATGTCTGCATAGTAAACGACCCGCGTCCAAGCAGTCCCTTCAATCGCACCTTCACTGTAGCTTATCTGGGCAATGTTGTCGGCGGCGAATCGATTAGATACTTGAATGTTGATATTGAGTTGATGAAAGATATCGCAATGCAAACGCTGCTTGATGGCGAGCCGGTGTGGTTCGGCTGCGATACAGGAAAACAAAGTTCCAAAGAACTCGGGCTTTGGGACAGCCATCTGTTCGACTATGAAGGTATCTATGGTACCCGCTTCACTCTCGATAAAGCTGACAGGCTCATATATCATCAAAGCCAAATGACTCACGCTATGCTGTTTACGGGTGTAGATGTACTTGACAACCGGCCACGTCGCTGGCGCGTGGAGAACAGTTGGGGCGATGAGGTCGGCAAAAAGGGCTTCTTTATTATGAATGACTCGTGGTTCGGTGAGTTTGTGTTCGAGATAGCCGCCCGCAAGAGTTATTTGCCCGACGAATTACAAAAAGCGATTGAACTTGAGCCGATTATCCTGCCCCCATGGGACCCGATGGGTGCACTTGCACGCTAACAGCAACTACTTTATGCTTTGATAATTTTTTTCATCCGGATACAGGTGGTAAAACGCTTATGGCTTATTTTTCCAGCATTATCAGGTCTTCGTAGGTTTGGCGTTTTCTGATACAGGAGAATTTATCGCCGTCGACAAGCACTTCCGGCAGTAAACAACGGGCATTGTAATTGCTGCTCATAGTATAACCGTATGCTCCTGCGGTAAAGATAGAGAGCAAATCGCCTCTTTTTACGGGCGGCAAAGCTCTGCCTTTCGCAAAAAAATCAGCACTTTCGCAAATCGGCCCAACTACATCAACAACTTCAGTACCGTTTATTTGCAGGTCTTTATCACGTCGACTGGGAACAAATATTTCATTTACTTCTGTCGGCCAGATGAAATGGAAACCATCATACAACGGTGGACGAATCAGGTCGTTCATCCCTGCATCAACTATAACGAAATTTTTCCTGCCCCCGGTTTTCAGATATAAAACCTGCGTTACTAAAATCGCTGCGTTGGCCGCGATGCTTGCTCCCGGCTCAAGGATAAGTTTTAAATTCTTACCCTTTAATAATGGCACAATAGCCGACGCGTAATCAGTAGCTTTAGGTGAATCAGCAGTTATATAATCAGCCCCATATCCGCCACCAATATTCACAGCTTCAATTGTGAATCCATCGTCGCGAAGTTGTTGGATTAGAACCAATACTTTTTCAATCGCCTCAACATAAGGTTCAACGGTATGTCCGGCCGAGCCCAAATGAATATGAATTGCGCACAGCTTGACAGTTTCATTATTACCATATTCGGCAAAAA
>CAZTKW010000434.1:0-3774 GCA_964614315.1 uncultured Pirellulales bacterium | reverse complement strand
TGCAGCACTTCCAATTGCTTACGATGAAATACTGCTTAGCAGGTCATTAACCGTTGGATAATATACAATATTTTTCGCCGAATTTATTCGTACAATATGTTACTATCTGATAATGTCGGTCAATGCTCTAAGCATATCATTGGCAATCCTGATGGTCCTTGCATTAGCGTTGTATCCGTTTTGAGCTTCAATCATAGCAACAAACAGGCTTGCTATATCGACATTGGATTTTTCCAGCGACCCGCCATGAATCGAACCTGCACCACTTACTAATCCCTGTGTAGCTACCGCTTCACCTGAGTTGACCGATGGAACAAAATAACCTTTGCCCATGCTTTCCAGGCCTGCGGGATTCTTGAATAACGCCAACTGAATGGTAGCAATATTCTTCTTGACGCCGTTGGTAAAAGTACCAACAATTACACCTTCATTGCTGACCGAGACAGAGGTAAGGTCGCCCGCCTCATAGCCGTCTTGTTCTTCTGCCACGGCGGTGGAGACTCTTGCAAATTGTGTTAAGCCGTTGAACTGGCCGGGGGTACCCATCTCGACCGAAATCGTTTGTGGGTTTGCGGTATCATGTATAAATGTCACTTCAAGTTGGGCCGTATCGCCGATGCCGGCATTTAAACCGGAGAAAGAACCGTCACTGCCGTTAAATTCTATACCCTTGATTCGCCTGTCACTGTTGCCGGATATATCAATATCACTGACAGTGCCGCTGATTGATGTCAGTAACATATCCCAGAGATTGACGGTCTCTGTTCGAACAAAAGCGCCCGAGAGAATGTGTGAGCCGCCCTGGGAATCATAAGTCATAATACTGAAATTTTTAACTTCTTCCCCGCCGACAGTTGTTATTTCAAAATATCCGGGCATTGTCAGGGAAGTATCGTCACCGGCATCTGTGTATGTTAGCTTAACGTCTGATTGACTATATCCGGAAATGCCGTCGGTTATTACTATTCGACCATTCAACAAAGTTGCCGTGTCAGTGCCGGTGCCTGCCTGAAGTCTGCTGTTTATATAAGTAAGGAGGTCATCCATATCGCAGATATCGGTGGTGTCATTGACAGTAAGGCCGCCGCCATCTGTCAAGTCAGTACCGTCATGTTCAAAACCGGAGATAGTAATGTTGGCGTCCCCGGTAAATGCACCGCTGAATTGGTCGAGGTCCGAAAGAAGTGTGCTTCCGGTGGCATTGGTACCACTGTTGGTCGTATAAGTCGTGTCCGATTTCAGCACATTTGTTTGTGCCCCGTCAGGAAGTATTGCATCGGCGCTTAGGTTACCTGATACTCTTATTTCTGACGTAGCGCTTGCCGCCATTGCAACGTCGTAAGGAATCTTGATATTGCTGTCGCCGGGTATTTGAAAACCGTCAACTTCACCTACCGTACCGATACGCTGAACAATATAGCCAGTAGAAGGGTCCACCAGATTCGAGTTTGCATCAACGGCAAAGCCGCCTGAGCGAGTGTAAACATTTTGTGAACCGTCGCTCAATACAAAATAGCCTTCGCCTTCCATTGCCAGATCAAGGGGATTGTTTGTGTTTATGAGATTACCCTGGGACATGTCCGGGCTGATACCGGCTATTCCAACGCCGCTGCCTATCTGCTGAGGGTTGGTACCGCCGACTGTAGCCGTCGGCTGTGACGCTTTTTTAAGTATCTGACTCAACAGCTCAGAGAAAACAATTCTGCTGCCCTTAAAACCGACAGTATTTACGTTGGCCAGATTATTGCCTGTTACGTCGAGCATCTTCTGATGGGCCTGAAGCCCCGTAACTCCTGCTGATAATGCGAAACTCATTTTTCTATCTCCTTATTGAAATTTCAGACTAAATAAAACCTCGTCTGCTTTACATTTGTGATAACCAGTTTGTATTCTATCAACACCTGATGTGTGGGGTCGCCACACATCAATGGACATCGCAGCTTTCTTCACTGGACATGGTTTTTTAACCAAAGAGCTTTTTATGTCGTTTAAACCTCAGCAATTAGTGTGCCAAATTAACCTCCTTCTCGGCTTTTAGACGTGTAACCTCTTGTCAATAAAGTTGTTAATAAACTTGAAAAATTTAAGTAATACTTAAAAATACTGCAATCCAATTTGTTGGTTCAGTCGCTAAAAGGACAAATCTTCCTAAAATGCCGGAAAATCTTGCCGCCATCTGAGGACAAATATTTGTCATACAAACAACCCGCAAAACTGGTTGACGGCCTGCCTGATTATAGATTATACCGAATTTACTAAATAGAGAGACTGTATGTATCAAGTATGGAGGAATAAAAAGGAAAGTATTAATCGGATTATCTTTTGCCAGTTGAGATTTCTTAAACCTGCATTTTTGTTGGGGGGACTGATTCTGCTAATAGCCCTGATAGGTGCAGGCAGTAGTTCTTGCTTTTCACAGTCTCGTTTTTCAGTGAAAGATGTGCATCATATCATCCTGGTCAGTATCGATACCTGTCGCGCTGACTACCTAAGCTGCTGCGGATATCCACTCCGGACCACTCCAAATATTGATCGCTTTGCACAGGAAAACATCCTTTTTACCAATGCAGTAACTCCCGTCCCCGTGACCTTGCCGACCCATTGCAGCATGTTAACCGGTGCCATTTCACCTTATTACGGGCTTCATTATAATATTGGTTGTGAGCTTGGGCAGGCCAGAGTGACTTGGTTGGCAATATCCGAAATCTCCTCGAACTTTATACGAAAGGCCAGGCATACTATATTTCAATTCCAACTAAGGAAATGCAAAAATCGTGACTAACTATAGCACTTGACTTTAAAGTAGTCCGCCGTACTACAGGAATTTATATTACAGTTTTTAAAGACGGCAACTGGCTCTTAAATGCAATACACTAAACGGTACAAAAAAATGACTCAGTAACGTGCAAGCATTTGTCAGGCACGGAGCAGATTGGTCTTTGGTTCAGCGAATATAGCCCAGAGATTTCAGTTTTTCTAACTCTTCCTCACTGAGACTGTTGCTGGGTTTGTTAAAAATGCGGAGCTTGAGAAAATCCTCATTACAAATGCGTCTTAATCTTAACTGCAAATCTTTAAACCGCTCGACATAGTTATAATCAGTAATCAGATTATGCTCTTCGCCTCGGTCGGTTTTCAGATTGAACATTTCATATCGTTCATTTTGGGGTGTGTACATTAGTTTGAGGCCGTCTATGGCTAAGGAAAATTGAACCAGAATTCCACCCCACACCGCTGGCAATCTCATTTCCGCGAAGATTTCAAGGTTTGATCCATGCTGGCGACGCAGGTCACGACCGCGAAAACGAGAATCTGCCTTTAAACCGAGAACCTTTAATACTGTTGGAACAAGATCAATATGCTGGACAAAATCAGTTCTTCTGCCGGTGAGTTGCTTACCATATTTTATAACAAGGGGAACATGGGTCAAACTGTTGTAGAGATTTTCGCTGTGTGCGAAAAAGTAATTGTGTTCTCCCATACCCTCGCCATGGTCGGACGAAAGTATAAGCAGGGAATCGTCATATAGGCCGAACTGTTTTAATGCATCAACCAGACGTTTGAAATGTTCGTCCTGGTATCGTATCTCCCCGTCATATTGAGAAATGTAATAGTAGTAATCTCTATTTGTCCCCAGTCTTTGATATACTGGAATACCATCGCGCCCGCTCGGGGAGATATTCAGTATGAGATTGCGAGGCTTTTGACTAGGATTGTGGAATAGTTTGGCAAACCTCTCTGGTGGTGTGTACGGCCCGTGTGGGTCCTGGTAAT
>CAZTKW010000433.1:0-3776 GCA_964614315.1 uncultured Pirellulales bacterium | reverse complement strand
TTGAGGTACTGGAGCGAACGGGTGTTGCCATCAATACCGAAGAAGGCCGCCAAATCCTGCTGGATGCAGGTTGCAGGCTAAAGGGCGATAATGTTATCCAGATACCGGCAAAACTCGTGGAAAAAGCAATAAAAAGCGCACCGTCATCGGTGGTTTTGTATGACCGTCTCGGTGATGAGAGGTGCATTCTGGAAGGCTGGAAGACCTCATTCGGTACCGGTTCTGATTGTCCGTTTATTCTCGACCGTCAGACACAACAAAAGCGACAGTGCACCTATGACGACGTGGCAAAAGGGGCTTTGGTCTGTGATGCCCTTGAAAACTTTGATTTTGTGATGCCGGTTGGTATCGTCTCGGATAGGCCGACACATGTGGCTGATGTTTATGAGGTAGAAGCGACGATGAGCAACACGGTAAAGCCGGTGGTGTTTACCGCACACAACAAAAAAACATTTCAGGCATCGATAGACCTTGCCGCCACTGTTGCAGGAGGCCTCGATAAGCTTCAGGAACAACCGACTATATGTCTCTATGCCGAACCTACGTCTCCATTAAAGCATATGCCCCAGGCCACTGATAAATTGATTCACGCGGCCCGGATGGGAATTCCGATTATCTTTACGCCCTGTCCACTTGGAGGTGCAACGGCACCGGCAACAGGGGCAGGAATTCTTGTCCAGGCGACAGCGGAGTCATTAAGCGGGCTGGTCATTAACCAGATTGTCAGGGCCGGCAGCCCTTTTATTTTCGGCGGTGTATTGTATATGCTCGATATGAGCACAACCATTTCACCTTACGGTTCACCGGAACTGCACCAGCTTTGTGCGGCACTCACCGATATGGCGCATTACTATAAACTGCCGATGTTCGGTACCTGCGGGTGCAGTGATGCAAAAAGAGTCGATGCACAGGCCGGTATGGAGGTCGGATTTTCCACGCTGATGGCTACGCTAAACGGACAGAACCTTATTCATGATATCGGTTTCCTTGAGTCGGCATTGATTACTTCTTACGAGATGTACATCCTGACAGATGAGGCCATCGGAATGGCAAAGCATATCGCCGGAGGCGTAGCCGTAAATCGTGATACTCTGGCGGTGGAGGTTATCGATGCAGTAGGGCAAACCGGAGACTACTTAACGCAGGACCATACTTTGAAGTTTTTCCGCAAAGAATTGTACTTCCCCAGGATTATTGACCGGACGAACTACGCCGGATGGGAAAAACTCGGCAGCAAGACTATGGACGTTAAGCTTCAAGAAAAAACTGATGAAATCCTTGCCACTCATAAGTCCGAGACCATAGTGCCGGCGGCTGTAAAGCAAATAGAACAGATTTTGAAAGACATTCAAAGATAAAATCGAAAAAAACTGAATTTATGACTTGTTTTAGGCTGAGAAATGATGTTTAATTTCGGTTCCGATTGTGAAGTAAATGTAAAGGAGTTAACTTATTCTTTGGAGTGAATTGAGATGGCAGATTTGAAAGCATTGTCCGAGGCGGTAATCAAGGGTGACCAGAACACCGCGGTTGAAATTACCAAGGCAGCACTCGAGGAGGGCACAGCGGCTGAAAGTATTCTCAATGAGGGTTTAGTTGCGGGTATGGACGTCATCGGGGCCCGCTTCAAGAAAAATGAAGTTTATATACCGGAGGTGCTCATCGCCGCGCGTGCGATGAAAATGGCGATGGAAATCCTTGAGCCGGAACTTGTCAAGGCCGGCGTCGAACCGGTCGGGACACTCTTAATAGGAACCGCTAAGGGCGACCTGCACGATATCGGAAAGAATTTAGTGGCAATGATGCTAAAAGGCGCCGGCTTCGAAGTCATTGACCTTGGGGTTGATGTTGCACCAGAAAAGTTTGTTGAACAAGCCAAGTCCTCGGGCAGCCAGTTGATTGGCGTAAGCGCGCTTTTGACCACTACAATGCCCGGGATGGAGGAAGTGATAAAATCACTGAAAGATGCCGGGATTTCAGCCAAGGTTATGATAGGCGGCGCGCCTGTAACACAGGCTTATGCGGACAAAATCGGCGCCGACGGCTATGCTGCGGACGCAGCTTCGGCAGTCGATGTGGCCAAAAGCCTTGTTGCCTGATAGCCCGCCGAACTTTTTAATCATACATTAAAGTCCGAAAACAGCTCCGATTTTCGAGTCGGGGCTGTTTTTTTTGTCAAAATTTGATAAAATAGACACTTGGTTAATGCCGAAGATGTATTGTAGTCGACAGTATATGATTTGGTGTCGGCTGAAAGTGTTAGTATGCGACAGATAAAAAATCGTAATTTGACACAATTGTTGGTACAACTTCGATTTACCCCCCAAAAGCACCGCCTGAAACAACTGGATTCGGCTGAAAAACTCTTAGCGATTATCGATAAAGACAAGGAATATCCTTTCGAGTTCGTCTTTTTTAAGATAACGGGTTTTCGCCCGAAAGGGCTGATAGAATGGCAACCCATAAAAGGACATGAACTTTTAGATGACTTACAGATTTTCATCTCCAAGCTCAGCAGTCAAATCGCGCCTCCGGCCGCTGAACAGGAGCAAAAAGTTTATACAACTGAAAAATTGTCGAAGACTTTTGACGTTTCAACAAAAACCATCAACCGCTGGCGCAAACGAGGTCTGGTCGCCCGGAAATTTGTCTTCGACGACGGTAAAAAACGGCTCGGCTTTTTACAATCCACCGTCGATGAATTCTTCAATGCAAATCCGGACCTTGTTACCAAAGCAAAAAGATTCAAGAGGTTAACGACCAAACAAAAACAGCAAATTATAGAGCAGGCGTCTGTCCTTGCTGCCAGTACTGCAATGTCCCGCTACCAGATAATAGAGCAAATAGCAACCAAAATCGGTAAGGTCCACGAAACCGTCAGGTATATACTAATGGATTATGAAAAGGCCCATCCGGATAAGCCTATTTTCAACCAGCCTCCCGGCGTAATCAGCCCGACCAAGTCGGCGGAACTCTATAATCTGTACAAACAGGGCTGGAGTATTAAAGAATTGATGGAGCGCTTCGGTCGCAGTGAAAGTTCCATATATCGGATTATCAATCGACGCAGGGCAAAGGCACTTTTGGCCAGGAAATTTGAATTTATCACCAGTGAAGAATTTCTTGAAGAGGGCGCCAAAGACAAAATTCTGTTGGAGTCGGTGATTAGCCAAAAAAGCACCGAGTTCAAGGACACCGAGCCGCTCGAATTAGTCGGCGGTTCACTGCCGGATTACCTTCAGGCATTGAAAGAAACACCTGCGCTTAACAGAGAGCTTGAAACCGAGTTGTTCCGCAGATATAACTATTTAAAATATCTGGCCTTTAAGACCCGTTCGGAGATAAATCTTTCTCGTGTTTCCAGCGCCAAGTTAATGAAAGCGGAAGAGTATTTGGCTGAGGCTGAGGCAATTAAGAAGAGGATAATCGAGGCTAATCTTCGACTTGTTGTAAGCATAGCAAGCAAGCATACGACCAGCGGGGCGAATTTGTTGGATTTGGTCAGCGAGGGCAACTTTTCACTGATGCGGGCGGTCGAAAAATTCGACTACACCAAGGGTTTTCGGTTTGCGACTTATGCCTCGTGGGCCATCGCCAAAGATTATGCCCGTAAGATACCCGCCGAAGCCGCCCGACCCGATAAGGCACCGACGGCATCTCTGGCAAATATCCAGCGTGATTTGCGAACGGCCGAAGGAACGGGTGTCGTGGTTCTCGAAAGAGCACATCAAAGTC
This sequence comes from uncultured Pirellulales bacterium, assembly GCA_964614315.1. Lineage (GTDB taxonomy): Bacteria > Planctomycetota > Phycisphaerae > Sedimentisphaerales > Anaerobacaceae > CAZTKW01. The sequence continues at coordinate 41 of CAZTKW010000433.1, read as the reverse complement.
TGGTTCAGGGTATCAAAGACAATCTCAATGAGCGCGAGCAG
>CAZTKW010000432.1:0-3791 GCA_964614315.1 uncultured Pirellulales bacterium | reverse complement strand
GAGTTTAGGATTCTTGAGCCGGACCGCGTAGAGAATTCGGTGGACATGGTGTGCTCGCGTACCCTCATTGTCCATCTGTTTGGTACACTTAAGCATTGCATCAGCGATAACTTGGACCGTCTCCTTGTTATCGTCATCAACGACCTTCATTATCAATAGAAGATTATCAAACGCATCTTTCGCATTCTGCAAATTCATTGCATTTGCCACAGCCTCACGAAATTGTCCGTGCCGTGCATGCACAATCGCAACCCCTACTTCCACACCAGATGACCCTCGTTCCCACAGCTCACAGTGCAACCGTAAACTCCGACCGTATTGACGCATGTCATCACGAGCCTTGGCGGCTTTAGTCAAACACGAGACATCTTCTAGCACCAGAAAGAATGATCCCAATGCCGATGCCTTCTTGGCGAGGAAATCACCAGAAATCAACTGCCCAAGTTCCTCGTAGATTGCATCCTTATCGCATTCGTCAAAAAGGTAACTTGAATAATGAAGGTAGGCGTGTGTGTCACTGTGCTCTCTCCACTTTCGACAGTACTCGATAAGACTCATGCTATACGGCCAGCCCTGTGAATCCTTGCTGCCTTTAACCGCAATATCTGCGAATCTGTTCTTTCCACTGCATTCAGCAATCATAACGACAACCCCGTTACACTGAGACTTTATCTTCGAAGTACTGTCGAAAGCGTTCATGACAGAACGTAAACTCCCCGTTGTGTTCTATCAGAAACCTCCGCACCCCACGTATGACAATGTCAAAGTTGATAGGATCCAGTCCATGCACAAGAGAGAACAAGAGCGATCTGCTTAGCGGACCTTTGGCATGCAATATGTAGCCCAGGATGTCACGCTGCTGTTGGCTTGCAGCTCTTTTGCTGAGCAGTCCAAACTGCATGTCGAGATAGTCATTAAGGCCTCTTGGAGTGTCTGTGATATTGTCAGTTGTAATAACGCTATCGCGTATGTCTTCTACTACGAACCGCAAATAGAAAGGATCACCTTCTGTGATATCATATAATACCTGAACAAATTCTTGTTTACCTGCCAGTGATTTTGCTTTCCCACCTGCTTTCTTGAGCAGAGCACGTATGCCCTCAAGATCAAACCTGTCCAGTGTGACTTTGGCGGTTATATCAGCATTTGTCAGGCCAAGGTAGGGAAGGTAGGTTTGGTCACCAATCACACGTGCAGAAAAGATTACAAAAGTGTTCTTCGGCAATCGGTGCGGAAAAAGCCCACGTAAGAAGTTTCGGTTCGGGTCTACTTCGTCAACAGCATCGATGATGACTATGGTTGTTTTGCTAGTATCGCTAGCATCGGATAGAAGGGACAGATATGTTCCCCTGAGGTCATTTACATTGATTTGGCCACTCTTTTTGGCCTTTTCCTGGAGTTGTCGGCAAAGACCTGCAAGGAAACAGTCTTCTTTGTTAGGGTCAAAGATGTCGCTGCTTCCCGACAGAGCCTGACTTATGAAATGATAAGCAGCTTTTTGTAATGATTGTGTGAGATGTGCAAGCAACGCTGTCTTGCCAAAGCCGGATGGGCCCTCGACAAATATGTAACCACCATTCTTCATAGCAATGCATTCACCGATTTGAGCAAGCTCACTGCTACGGCTTGCAAACACTGAGCAATGATATGCGATCATATCTGCAAAGTGCACTTTCGTGTCTATATCAAGAAGAGCAGCCTTTCGTGACTGTTCTGTCCCCACGTTGAGCACTTTATGAGCTTGGTTTATTTCATTTCCCTTTGCATCAACACCGTTAATAATTCGGTCCTTAAGCAAATCCTTTGGCTCAATATCTAATGCTTGTGCAAGGATACGGACAGTGGATATGTTTGGGGATGTCACTTCATTTTCGATTCGCCCAATAGTTCTTTCTGTTACCTTTGCTCCAAGATCCTCTGTTAAATACTCCAATTCTAATTGGCTTAATCCTTTTTCTAACCTGTAGACCTGTAATTTTGCCCCGTCTATCTTGGATTTTTTCCTTTTTTTGCCCATATGTCCTCTAAATGACCAGTAAGTGTCTGGCAGATGACCTCACTGATTAACCACTTATATTTTAAAATGAACACAATGATATTCAACTTAGTTTTCAACAGCTTATCAAAAAAAAGTTAATAACGCAAGAAAATAAAAAAGATGATGAATGAATTTAATAAATATTTTTAAGGAGACACAAAAATGATTATGCGAATGCCACAAGAAATTTCGGAAAAAGAACAAAAAGAAGCTAAAAGAACGTTTACAAGAATCCTTCAAGCAGCAAACTCGCACTGGGGAGAAATCTCCTATGACACTGACAAGAAGTTTGCAACAGGTGTGATGACAACTTCCGATGGCAGAGTCTATACAGCCGAACTTTCCTACAATGATGTCAAAAACAGACTCTCGCTTATTGTTCGGCTTTACTTGAAAAGGAATCGGCCTGCCAATCACTCACAACAGGTCTTGAAATTTCAGTATCACCGCTATGGACTGCTGAGCAATTTAATTGTGGACGAAGAAACCCCTCTGGCCAGTATCCGTGCACTTACAGCAGTACCTCAAACAGAGCCAAAATGTGCCGTCGCTTCTATCTTCTCAGATACCTACACTCTTTTGGAAGACGATGGCTTGAGCCAGTTAATCAACTAATCAATGTTAATTTTATTCTGAAAGGACAAGTACAATGAAAAACAAAAACGCAAAACCACGCTACGACATTCTGGCCTATGATGGCCAGACCGTCACCAATAAGACCATGACACGCCAGCAGGTCATGGCAATCAATCCTCAATCCGTTGATTACTTTTTCTCAACTACTTTTGGTATCTGGGGATTCAGAACTGATGAAGATGAATGGGTTGAACATAGTGCTGCAGACTGGCCAGGCATAGGCAATACATGTATCAGAATTATACAGGCTGTTCAGCTAAATCCGGGTGAATTCCTAACACCGCAAGACATAACCGAGCTTACCGGTTACTTCACCCTTCGCGACAACAATGCCCTGTCTGCACGCTTGATGAAAATTCGCGAGGCACATAAAGAAAGCTACAAAAAACCTCATTTCTTTTTAAGCCGCAAGGCCGGTGGATACGCTATTGCATGGAACCCTCAATGCACATGGATGTGGATTGAAAGAATAAAACCAGCCGTTGGGACAAGTGAATAACGTAAATTATCAAATGAAACTAAACTATTGTAAGGAGAATAAACGATGCTTTCGAATTTGCAGAACTTTGCCCATGCTTTTTCTGATTTTATCAGGTCAGGCGTAAATATTCTTATCTGGGCCACTATAGGCTTTGTATCAATCGCAGCAACGTATGTAGCGGCCAGAATTGTCCTGGTTGCGGTAAAGACCATATTACAATCCCTCGGGATTTAAGGAGGTTTATTATGGCTAAGCAAAACAACCCTCAAATAGGTACCAGAAAAGATACTGTCACAAAAATAACTGATATCAACGGCAATACAGTACTTGAGATCGGACAACACGAATACAGCATAAGACATTCAGACGGTTCACGAACACATCGGAGTATTACTGAAACTATTCAAACAGTCGATGGGACAATTTGGAGCCCTTTGGCCAAATTCCCAGTTGGAATATGTGCACAATGTCGTCAACCATCTTTTTTCCACCGAAAAAACCATGGCATAGTTGTCATGCACAAAGCCAAGCTCTGTGTCGATGGAAATGAATTATGCTGCCCCTCACATTACAGGCTTGGGAAGGACCAGAAATACCGCTGTATAAAGCATCACAGTCGGCACTTGCTAAAATATT
>CAZTKW010000431.1:0-3794 GCA_964614315.1 uncultured Pirellulales bacterium | reverse complement strand
GCCTTTTGCATTGGTAGTTGCTATTGGCTTGCTTGTAGTATTGATAATTACATTTATTCTTGGCATTAAGTCATTAATGCAAATAAAGCGTAGCAACGGCACTTTATCGTCTAATGGCTATGTCATACCTGCAATAATAACTCCTTTGGTTATTGTGCTCTCAGTTGCAGTTACAATGCCAGCAATAGGATCTGCCATTAGTCGTTCTATTTTTATGTACGAATCATGGGGACTCAGTCAGCTTGGAGAAGCATTAACCGATTATGCCCAAAAACATGATGGCCAATTCCCTGAATCGGATAAGTGGTGTGATATCTTAAAAGATAGCAACGAGATTGATGAATGGGTATTTGGACATCGAGGTGATGAAGAGAAAACATGTGATTATGCTTTGAATAAAGACGCAGCAAAACTCGGTGCAGATGCTCCGGATAACATGGTATTGCTTTTTGACAGTGAACCAGGCTGGAACCAAGTTGGCGGGATAGAGTTGTTACGGAAGGATGGACGTGGGCGGATTAACATTTTATTTGCAGACAATCATAAAGAAATTGTTAGAGAAAAGCATGTTCCTTATCTTCGTTGGAAATTAGAAGATACCGGAAACATGCCAAAGCCAGATATCGCAAAACCATTTACTATCGCAGGTGTTATAGTTGCAATTGCTTTTGTGTGGGTTTTTGCACATTTTAGAAATTACGCAAAGAAATACTGGATATTTGCTTTGGTGTTGGGAATTGTGTCAACAGGAGTTGGAATGCTTTTGGGGGCAATGGCTGAAGGTGCTTTATATGCAATTGGTGATGAAAAAGGAATCGGCTGGATAATTGGAGGGATTACAGGTTTCCTGATTGGTATTTGCTACGTACTGATCTTAGGCAAATTCTTTGATAATAAAAAGCCCGAAGTAAGTTCCGTAGGCTATGGAACACTATCGGGATTAATTACAGGTGCTGTTTGTTCCACTATTGTACATTCGTTTTTAATGATCTGTTATGAAGAAAGCAGCTTTGCTAATATGCTTGCAGGTTTGGGCTTTGGTGTAATAGCTGGCGTTATCTTGGGGTGGATTAGTAGTGGAATTCTTAAGGCCTGTTATGCCAAGCCTCTTCCCATAGACATTTCTCAAGACACGGAGAACAACTGATGCAGCTTCGTGACTGGCTAACTTTGACGCCGGTGTTTTTGAAATGCTTAGGCAAGCTTCCTGCCTCTCACCTGTGGTATTTGGCAAAGCAATTTAGAAATGAACATCCTCACCATCATAATGGCAGGATGTATGTAAATACTTTTTTCCCGCCTTATCCATCTAAGCCATTTGATAGATTTCTTGATACCGTCATAGAAAAAAAACGTGTCCCTTATTCAACATATTTTGCGGTTACAGATAAGTGCCCATTTAATTGTCCCCATTGCAGTTATGGCTTGCACAAAAAAGGCGAGCTTGATACCGAACAGGCTCTTAATGTCATAGAGCAGATAAAATCGCTGGGTACAGTAACCATTGGATTTACCGGCGGCGAACCTCTATTAAGAGAAGATATTGTTGAATTGGTGGGCTCTGTGGGCGATCAAGTTGCTACAATGATGTTTACAACCGGACATCGCTTGAATAAAGAACTTGCCGGTCAACTTATGGGTGCAAACTTAGATTGCATGATGATAGGGATCGAATCTGATGATTCAGCTGAACATGACAAAGTAAGAGGGGGTGCAGGTTCATTCGATGAAGCTATTAAGGCTATAGGCCTGTCACTTGAAGCTGGGCTTTATACCGCAATATCGACTGTTGGAACGAAAGAGAAGATTAAAAATGGTCAGATAAAAAAATTGGCCCAACTGGCAGAAAATTATGACGTGCATGAGTTTCGGGTGCTTGAACCTATCCCGACGGGAAGTTTTTATAATCAAAAGGATGAGGTTCTATCTAAGGATGAATCAAAAGAATTAGCTGATTTTCATAAGCAATGGAATCGCAAAAACAGCGGCCCAGCAATCTCGGGTTTTTCATATTTGGAATCAGAAGAGATGTTTGGCTGCGGAGCAGGCTTTCATCATTTATTTATTGATGCAATAGGTAATGTCTGCCCATGTGACCTTACGCCATTATCGTTCGGTAATGTGCTTGAAGAACCTCTTGAAAAGATTTGGCTTGAGATGGGACAACTCTTTGATTTGCCACGTTGCCAATGCCTTATGAAAGAGATATGCAAAAAAACAAGTAATTTGAAGGATAGCCAAGAACTGCCTTTAGATTCGGAAAAGAGTTTTGATTTATGCCGAGCCGTTAATAATAGCGATAAATTACCCAAGGTCTACAAAAACCTATTCAAGGACCGAAAACCAATAAGTCAGCCATTGAACCAGCAGTGATTAAGAAAATCTCTGTATAGATGTAGCGTATCGCAACAGTGGGCTTATGGAATGTTGAAGCAATGGATAGGATAATAGCCACTATAGACGCAACTAAATAAATTTGCTTACAATATCCAAACATAAATGGCAGCAGAGTTACCAGGCTTCCAGCTACTATGAACACTCGTGACATAATAACAAATTTTTTGTCCTTGCGGTGATTTAAATCTCCGCCATTTGCATGGCTGTCGCCTTTAATGTCACGGACATCTTTCAGCATTTCATATCCCAAAGATGACAGGAACAACCAGATCGGGTGTATGTAAAGCACGTTTAAACGTGGTGTTTGCATCGACTCTGTCAGTGTAAACGCTAATGGATATAGAGAAGTCATAAGTATGGCTACGAGCACATCCTTAAAGATACCGATTCTTTTCGATAGCAGATCATAGCAAACCAGCAAACTGGCAATAGCAGCGATTACAAGAAAAAATGCTAAACCACAAAATACTCCTAATACCATACCCGTGAAAAAAAGAACTATTGATCCGATCAAAGCTGTTTTTCTTTTTAGTCTTCCAGTAGCCAACATTCGATCTGGACAGTTTATTTTGTCAATCTCTATATCACAGACATCATTAAAAACATAACTTGCGGAAATTGTGCTTAGTAGCGAAAAAAAAGATAAAACCACTTTGTCGAGAATAGAGGCGATATTTCCTCCCGTAAGATAAGATAATATAACGATAAAGCCCGCAGCAAGAGGCACCGAATAGTACAAACGCATAAGTCTAAGGAAGGCTAAAATCATTTCTGTGCTATCCCCGCTAAATATCGATGAGTTACAGTAATTCCATTTTGGGTCATGTGTTTTTCTTCAATAATCTCAGCAAATCTTTTAAAGATTTGTTCTTCATCTTCTTCGTCAGAAGCATACTCAAAACCCGCAGCTGCCCCAGTCGCTCTGAGTCTATTGATTGCTGCTTGGCCAGATTCTACTGTGTAGTATTTACTGCCATTAACAGAGTATGATGTTTTTAAGTTTAACATTTTGAACATCGCACGAAGGATCCAGGAATTAGGCAAGAATTTGAAACGCATCAGATTACGCAATTTTCCCGGCTGTTCCGCAAAAGTCAGAAATGAGCAATACATTATCTCCCTTAGTGAAAAAAGAGAATTGTCGATAATAGCCACTTTGCCTCCGGGCTTAAGGATACGTTTTATTTGCCGAAGTACAGCGAACGGTCTGGAATAGCCTAAGCCCCAACAGCAAGCAACGATATCGATGCTGGAAGATTCCTGTTTTTTAAGGTATTCCAGGATGTCAGCCTGAATAAAATTGCAATTATGATTATAGTTTTTTCTAGCTTGTGTAAGCATGCCTTCTGAACTATCGACTCCAATAACTGTGTTTTGGCTTTTCTCTGCTATCAGAT
>CAZTKW010000430.1:0-3807 GCA_964614315.1 uncultured Pirellulales bacterium | reverse complement strand
CCTTTAACTCCTCCCAAAATGTGCCGGGTGATACCATACACGGCTGTTATTGAAGACGTCAATTAATTAATAGTTAGTTACAATACCAATATATCAGATTTAATCACCGAAAGCAAGAGAAATATAAATCATCCATTTGTGCAGGCCGTAAAATAAGCCCTGTCCAGCAAATTATCACCAATATCAACTTTAAAGTGCATATACCCTCGAAGTTTGTCTGAAAAAGTTCACATTGAACCCCTGTTTTGTGAGACTCCAAAAGTTTTTCCCTTGACCCCCAAATTTGCTTACGCCTTCGATTTATTTTGTAGGATGGGCTTTAGCCCATGCGGTAACTTCTCTGATGAAGCCTAATTCGAAAGAGTTGTCGTTTTAAGGTAAATCAACTCCGCGCAGCGGCTTCATTATCAATTGGCCCCTTGTGATGCTCACTGCCTTTTCTTTTATCTTTTGTTTTTTCTGATTTTTATACCACCTGTTTTAACTGGTAGATGGAAATTGCCCACCTGCTTTGCCCTTGGACACCCCAAAGACACTTTTTGACTGCCAGCGAACTTTTTGTCTTGACATATAACGAAACTCTGTTATACTTACTTTTTTAACAAGGAGTTGTCTTATTCGTCTATCTCAGAGGAAAATAGCTAAAATGCGGTTCTTTTAGCCCTTCCCATGACTTGTCATAAGGCCAACGAGGCTCTAAAACGTGCAAATCTTAAAAAAAACACTTTTAAATTTAAAGAGTAGGAAATACTCAGTCCAATCTTTTGAAAGAGGAGGAGTATTATGTTAAAAAAACTGTTTTGTTTGTTGGCTGTTTTAGCAATTGCCGGTTCCGCTAATGCAGCGTTGATTGCCTACTACAATTTCGGCACATCTGCCCCCACCAGTGCTAATCAGGGCACCGCCGGTACTGCTGCTGATGGTGTTCTTATGAATGGTGCCACGATTGTTGATATTGACACCTCGGCTGCTGGCGTAGAGTGGGTGCTGCAGTTGAGCAATGATAGTACCAACTCGGGTTTCGCAAACCACCAGTATATGAACATCACCAATGGAGATGATACCTGGTATGACAATGCGATTGGCACTCCGCTGGGCGCACGTACATATGCCGCCTGGGTAAGAATGAACACTGACACGACCCAAACTTGGAGTATGTTTATGTCCAAAGGTTACGAGACGACCTTAGCTCTGGGCTGCGGAACACCCTTTGGTAACGGTATGGATCAGGTTGTTTTTTCTTATCAAACTGGTTTTGCTGCCTGGAGCCCACTAAAGGGTAAAGTAAGCGCAATGGGTGACACATACTGGATTCACGTTACCGCAACGATTGATGGTGAAGATTATAAAACAGCGAGCCTGTATATAAACGGCTTGCTCCAGGATTCACGGCAGACGTGGGGTCCACTGTATCAAAATGACTTGGACCTTCTTATTGGTGACGAGCCCAATAGAACCGGCTTTGATTTCGCCTGGAACGGTATGCTGGATGATGTCCGCATCTATGATACAGCCATGGATGCCTCGGGTGTTTTGGACCTGTTCAACAGCACCTACAGTCCTTTCCGTCCGGCAATCAATCCCAGACCGTTCGACGGCGAGACATTCGTTCACCTAAATGTAAACCTTCTCTGGAACGATATCAATGCATCTCCCTATGATGTGTATTTCGGCACCGATATCAACGATGTCAACAGCGCAGATAACTCCTGGCCGGTTGGCACAACTGTCTACAAGGGAAGTGTGGATTCAAATAGTTGGGACCCAAATGGTCTCGAGTATGGGACAACTTACTATTGGCGTATAGATGGGATGTTTGGACAGACAAGATTAAAAGGTGATCTCTGGAGCTTTACAACAATAATTGCAGCACCCTATCCGGCAAGCAACCCAGGTCCGGGCAATGGCGATACCGATATAAGTGTAGAGGATGACCTCAACTGGAGTGCAGGCTCCGGTGCCTCTTCTCATGATGTCTATTTCGGCTCAAGTAGTCCCGGTGCGTTACAGGGTAATCAGTCAACAACAACATTTGACCCCGGCACAATGGCCAACGATACGACCTACTACTGGCGTATCGATGAGGTTAATGCTGGCGGTACCACAACCGGTACTGTCTGGACCTTCACGACCGAAGCCGTTACCCCGCTGCCGGGGCAGGCAACCAATCCAAATCCTGCCGACAGCGCTACAGATGTAGGTGTTGGTGCTGATTTAAGCTGGACGGCAGGCTCCAATGCGACAAGCCGTGATGTGTACTTCGGCACAAGCAGTCCCGGTACTTTCCAGGATAATCAGTCAACAACAACCTTTGACCCTGGCATAATGGCCTATGAAACGACCTACTACTGGCGTATAGATGCGGTCAATGCTGGAGGAACGACAACCGGTACCGTTTGGAGCTTTACAACCGGCTCCGGTTTGTTGGCACACTACACGTTTGACAACGCCGACGGACGCAACTACGGCACGGCTGGGTCTGCTGCAGATGGTGTCCTTACAAATGACGCCAGTATTGTTTATGACCCTGTTGGGCAATGGAATAAAGAACCTAATTATGTGTTGCTGTTAAACTATGGCGACGGTACGGTTCACCAGTATATGAACATCGGAAGCGATTGGTTTAACACATCCGTACCCAACGCCCATCCGCTCACAATTGCTGCCTGGATAAAAGTCACTCCGGGCACATTGGGCGATTGGAGAACCATTATGTCAAAGGGGTACGAGTCCAGTTGGAATCTGGCTATGGGAACACCACTGGCAAATTCTGACCAGGCCGTATATTCTGTTCACGCGGGCATTGCTTCTTGGATGCCGCTCAAAGCAACTGTGAACGTGCGTGATGGTCAATGGCATCATGTTGCTGGGACGATTGATGAACAGGATTATAAAACAGCGAGTTTGTATGTAGACGGTGTGCTGCAGGATTCACGACAGACGTGGACGCCGTGTTATAGCAATGATTTGGATATCCTTATTGGTGATGAGCCGACCAGACAAAACTATAATTTCCAGTGGAACGGGATGATTGATGATGTTCGCATCTATAACGAGGCACTCACTGAGGCCAAGATTGGGGAAATCTATATGGGGCATCCGCCCGACATAGCATTGACGGTAAACGTTGAGCCAAATGATATTGGGATTGACACCGTTATTCCAGGCCCGGGACAGTATATGTATTACCAGAATTGGCAGGTGCATTTGACAGCGAATAACTTCGTGGATTGCCCGGATGTCTATAAACTTCTCTACTGGGAAGGTGACGTGGTTGACCCCAATGCAGCCGAAACGATAGTAATAATGAGTGAGGAAAAGACTGTTACAGCGGTTTTTGCTGACAGCCGGGAATGTGGAGACGAATGTCACCCTATATTAAAGGGAGACCTTAACGGCGATTGTTATATTAACTTTGACGACTTTGCGATGTACTGCGATCAGTGGTTGTCTTGTACCGCACCGGAGTGCGATTAAGCCGGAGCAAAACCAGTTTAATCTCCGGCTTTTAGATATTTGGCAAACTGATTTATCTACCATAAAGGTTTCAAATGTAGTTCCGATAAAAACTATAACTATAGATTGCAAGAGGGAAAATATATTCCGTTTATTTCTTGATGGAGAAAGAAGATGAGAACGACTGTACTGATAATCTTGGCGATGGTTGTGGTTGCCGCTCTGGCTGATAGTGTGTTGGCAGGGTTGATAGCACACTACACGTTTGACGACGCCGACGGACGCAACTACGGCTCGGCTGGTTCTGCTGCAGATGGCGTCCTTACAAATGACGCCGGTATTGTTTATGAC
>CAZTKW010000429.1:0-3810 GCA_964614315.1 uncultured Pirellulales bacterium | reverse complement strand
ATCAGATTGTTGTGATGTGGATGTAACAAGTGAAGTAGCATGCTGGTGGGTCTTGCCGGAGACGAATGCAAGTATCGACGCGAACGGCCTGCTGACCGTAGGAAATATAGGCGCCAGCGAAAGTATTACCATTTACGCAGAGTATAGCTTAGGTATTATATCAGACGTGGGGGAGCTGGCGGTAAATTTATGCGGTTCTGCAGACCTGAACAACGATGATAAAATTGACCTGGGAGATTATGCAATTCTTGCCGAGCAGTGGCTGGAGGCGCCCGGGGTGCCATCGGCGGACATATCACCATATTGCAGCGGCGACGGAATTGTCGATGTAAACGACCTTGGAGCGCTGACGGATGGCTGGCCCTGGGGAACACCATAGTTTTAATTTTTCAAGGAGAGGTGTTATTATGAAAACAGCAAGACTGAGAATGACTGCGGCGGTGTTGGTAGTTTTGGCAATTGCCGGTGTTTCAAACGGCGCTTTGATTGCGTACTACAGTTTTGGGGTGTCTTCTCCCACGGCTGCGAATCAGGGGACACTTGGCACTGTTGCCGACGGTGTTCTTATGAATGGCGCGACGATTGTCGATATTGACACCTCGGCTCGTGGTGTGGAGTGGGCTCTTCAGTTGAACAATACCACAGGAAGTTCTCTGGCAGACAGTTCGTATATGAACATCACTAATGGCAATGACTGGTTCAGTTCAATTGTATCCGGCGGCCGTGGCCCATTTGCAATAGCGGCCTGGGTGCATCAGGAGGTCTGCACAACGGCAACCTGGAACACGCTTATATCCAAAGGTTATGATTCGGCTTTTTATGTAGGAACAGGGACTCCGTATGGCTACGGGATTGACAAGTTAGTATTTTCTTATCCGGATGCAATCGGTGTTTCGGACCCGCTGAGAAGTGATATCGGAGTCAGAAGCAGAGGCGATTCTTGCTGGACTCACGTAGTTGTAACGGTTGATGGGAGTGACTATAAAACTGCGAGCTTATATGTGAACGGCGTTCTGCAGGATTCCCGTCAGACGTGGTCAAGCCTGGCCGCCAATAATTTGGATATTCTTATTGGCGCCGAGCCCAACAGGACCGACTGCCAATACGGCTGGAACGGTATGATTGATGATGTCCGTATCTACGACGAACATATAGACGCCCAGGGCGCTATGGACCTGTACGCGAACACATACGACGATTGGTGTTACTTACCTCCAAGGGTGGATTCCTTTGACATAACGGGGCCGGAAAAAGTGGCTGAGGGCTGTGAGTTGCAATATACCGCTATAGCCTGTATACAATATGATTTGTTATCGGATTGTTGTGATGTGGATGTGACAAGTGAAGCATGCTGGTGGGTCATACCGGATACGAATGCAAGCATCAATGCGAACGGCCTGCTGACCGTAGGCAATCTCGGCACCGGCGAAAGTATTACCATTTACGCTGGGTATAGCTTAGATGCTTTTGGTCTTATATCAAAATTAGGAGAGCTGGAAGTTTTGTGCAGTGAGGAATATCACGTTGATGGCGTCAATGGTAATGATGCTAATGACGGACTGACGTATGAGACGGCTTTTGCGACGATTCAGAAGGGAATCGATACGGCTCAGGACGGTCAAACGGTGCTTGTTTGGCCGGGAGTTTATAATGAGAGTGCAACGGATGGTATTAATTTCATAGGTAAGGGAATAACTGTAAAAAGCGCAGCAGATGCGGCGGTCTTAGAGGTGCCGGGCTTTTCTGCGGTTACATTTGCATTAGGTGAAGATGCCAACAGCGTCTTTTCAAACTTTGTTGTAAGAGGAAGTAATACAGGCATTTTTGCACTTTTCGCTGACCCGACAATCAACAATGTAACGGTTGTGGACAACAACAATGGCGCTGTAGCCGATAGCGCCGGCCCGCTAATTACAAACAGCATCTTCTGGAATAATAGCAACGGCGACCTGTTCGGAGACCCGGTGCCGCTTGAGGCACGGTACAGTTGTATCGAGGATACAGGCGCCGGAGTGGGCAATATCAGTTCCGACCCGCTTTTTGCCGACCCGTGCAACGGCGATTACCATTTGAAGTCGCGAAACGGCCGCTGGGAGCCAGGAAGCGAGAGCTGGGTGACAGATGACAACACCAGCCCCTGTATTGACGCGGGCGATCCGGCGCTTGAGCCGATGGATGAGCCTGACCCTTGCGGGGGCAGGATAAATATGGGGGCTTACGGCGGGACGGCTTATGCGAGTATGACGGGGATTGGTGAATATTACGTCATAGAAGATTTTGAGTCTTATAGTAGTGACGGAGAGATGAAGGTCAAGTGGAAGCCGGAGGGGGCTACAGAAATCTACTATGGACTTAACCTTGGTTACCCTCACAGCGGTTTAAAGTGTCTGTATATTAATTACTGGACTTATGACCCGCCGTATTATTGCGGAGTCAGCCGAACCGAGACGCCGTGGATACCGGCGGACTGGACTTTCGGCGGCACAGCAGAGACTTTGTCGCTTTGGTTTAGCCCCGGCGCCGACCCCAATCTTTCCATTGGTGGTATCGATGAATTATATGTGAGGCTCAAAGACAGCAGTAACAGAAAGGCGTTGGTTCATTACACTGATAACTGGCCTGTAAGCGACTTCGATAACGGCGGATGGCAGGAATGGAATATTGGACTGCAGGAATTCGTTGATGATAATCCCGCCATTGATTTGACGAATGTCAAGATGCTTGAGATGGGCGTTCTTGACGGCCTCGGTACTGCTCCGGCCCAGACGGGTGATGGCTATATATACTTTGACGAGATCAGGCTTTATCCGCGCAGATGTATTTCCAGATATGGTCTTCCGGATGCCGACTTGAATGACGACTGCGTGGTTGACGGAGTTGACCTTTCTATAATGGCTGGCGACTGGCTCGACTATGATTACAGTATTACGGCGGTTGCGGTAGACCCTTATGACCCGAATCTGGTGGCGCACTGGAAGCTTGACGAAGACGAATATTCCGCCTATGTTGAAGATTCGAGCGTTAACCTCCATCACGGCATCGTTGTTGGTGATCCTGTCTGGGACCCGAACGGTAAGGTTGGCGGCTCGATACAGTTTTTCGAATCGGTAAACTCAAACTATATAGATTGTGGCGGGGGTAAACAGCAGGGTGACCCACTTACGTGGGCGGACATAACCGGAGAAATCACGGTTACAGCGTGGGTGAAGTCCTACTATATTTGGTGGCCTAGTTTTAATATTATCATAACTAAAGGCAGAGAGAATGGGGAGGCATGGGCTTTTAAGAAGGCCCAAAACTATAGGAGTGCTGCTTTTGATGTAGATGTTCCCGGCGTTCCTTCGTATGGAGTGGAAAGCAATAAATTTATCATTGACTTTACATGGCACCATGTTGCCGGAGTGTATGAAATCTATGAGCCGGGCGTAAGCTCAGAGGTTATGGTTTTTGTCGACGGCACCAAAGACAATAGTTTGCTCTGTTCAGGTTTGCCTATCGGGACGTGTAACCATCCTGTTACTATCAGTGAAGATAGTGAAGATTATAGGCAATGGTTTGGCCACATCGACGATGTGCGTATCTATGACCGAGCCTTATCACATAGTGAAATTGTTGGTATTGTGAAAGAGGCCACGGTAGGGCCTTTGGCGAGTTACGAGTTTGAGATTGAGACCGGCGGTGTTACGCCCGACAGTTCCGGCGGACACGACGGGACACTGGTGAATGGTGCAACAATTGTTTATGACGCTGTGAGGGACAGCAATGTTTTGGAGTTGGATGGTGTCGATGCCTATGTGGAGTTAGCTGACA